>ONBJ01000095.1:980-2615 GCA_900316025.1 uncultured Eubacteriales bacterium | reverse complement strand
TTTCTGCGATTATCCTCGTAACGCTTTCGGAAAGGTGAAGATCGAGTCTTTCGGCTTTGCTCTTAATGATAGCCATTCTCGTTTCGAGATCCGGAGGTGTGATATCCACCTGCATTCCGTTAAGAAGTCTGTTCTGTATCCTGTCCTGGAGCTTGGATATTTTCGACGGGTGGATATCAGAGGTCAGAACTATCTGTTTTCCTGCATTGTAAAGATCGTTGAAGGTGTGGAAAAATTCCTCCTGCATCCTCTCTTTTCCTGCGATAGTCTGGATATCGTCAACGAGCAGGAAATCTGCGTTTCTGTATTTATCGTGGAAATTTACTGTGTCTTTTGTTTCGATAGCCTTTACAAGCTCGTTGATAAATGATTCACCGGTAGTATAGACTATCTTCAGATCGGGATTGTTTTTTCTTACGTCGTATTCGATAGCCTTCATAAGATGCGTTTTTCCAAGTCCCGAATCGCCGTAGATAAGCAGAGGATTGAATATCATCGTGTTGAGATCCGACTGCTGGGAGTTGTTGTTGTATCTGTTAGCGACAGTCTTTGCAAATGCAAATGCGAGCTTGTTCGATTCACCCTGTACAAAATTTTCAAATGTAAGGAGATTTGTGAGGTTTTCCGAATAATTCGCAGGTGTTACGCTGATATCCTTTGTGTCGTTCTCTTCCTTTGATTTTACAAGTATCTTTACCTCGACCTCAAAGCCCATTACGTTCTCAAAAGCTTCCTTTATGATATGACCGTAGTTTGTCTCGGTAGTGGTCTTTGTAAATTCCGAATCGGCAAGCAGATATGCGATGTTGTTCTCGAACTTGTATGGCTCGAGTATCTTTATCCACCTGTTGTAGCCCGGCTCGCTGACGGTCTTATAATCGTGGCAGTATTTCAGGACTTCCAGAAATACGTCATTGAATGAATCCATATTTTTCCCTCCGAATGTATGTGAAAAGTGATAATGTTCTGTAAAAAACGCTGTGCAGCCAAGCCTGTGCGGACTGTCTTACGAAAACAGCCGACCCTGTCAGACACAGAGGAGTCAGCATGCTGAAAAATGTAAAAAATAGCAAAAGGGCAGACTGCTCAATACTAATTAAGTATATCACAAACCGCAAAAAATTTCAAGCATATATATATAATTAATAGTATTTTTTTGACTGCTTTTTAAAACTGTGTTGAATATACAAAATAAGCTGAAAAAACCGGTGTTTTAAAACTATATATTGTAGTTATAATAATTTAATTATTATAAGTACACAAAAAGTTTAAGAAAATCCGCACAGGTCGGCTCAAAAAAGCAGTGCATTAAGATAAAAAAGTTAAAAAAAGGGGTTGACAAATGGATATGAAATAAGCTATAATGTAAAATTACAAGGGCTATGTCAAGATTTATCACTTGTCAGTCCGCAAAATATGGCTGATGCAGTGATATTTGTGTAAATATTGCTTGGACAGGTCAAACTGAAAGGAGGATGAACTGAAATGTTAAGAACATACCAGCCTAAGAAGCTTCACAGACAGAAGGTTCACGGTTTCAGAAAGAGAATGGCAACTGCTAACGGCAGAAAGGTGCTTGCAAGAAGAAGAGCTAAGGGCAGAGCAAGACTCAGCTACTAAGCATCTGACAGGCGG
>ONBJ01000095.1:0-961 GCA_900316025.1 uncultured Eubacteriales bacterium | reverse complement strand
CGTAAAGAGAGAAGCCGAAAGGATCGGGGTATGAACAGGTGAGCTTTCTTCGGACATGCTGCCGCCCCGTTATCGACCGACCTTTACCATTCAGAAAATTGAAGGGTATAAGGTCGTTTTTAGTTTTTTAGAAGTAAGATGTAAGAAATAAGAAGTAAGAGATATGTTATTTACAACTGTCCTGAAGGATAACAGCGGCTTTATGCGCTGTTATAAAAAAGGAAAGCGTGTCAGCTGTGAGTGGCTGTGCGTACATTTTTACCCGAATAATAAGCCTTTTTCAAGGCTTGGCATAACCGCAGGCAAAAAGCTTGGGAATGCCGTTAAAAGAAACAGGGTAAAGCGTATCGTAAGGGCGGCTTACCGGCTCAGCGAAACAAAACTGCCGATAGGGTATGACATAGTTTTCGTCGGCAGGAACGATATAAGTGAAAAAAGCAGCTGCGATGTGCAGAGCTTTATCGAGAACAGGCTCGCAAGGGAAATGAATAAGCCCTTTGAAGCTGCAGCGGGCGGTATGCCCAAAAAGAAAAAATGAAATATATAGCTTTGTTTTTCGTAAAATTATACAGAAAATTCATAAGTCCGCTTTTTCCGGCAAGGTGCAAGTATTACCCGAGCTGTTCGGCGTATTCTGCACAGGCATTCAGAAAGCACGGTTTTTTCAAGGGACTGCTGCTGACGGTGTGGAGATTGCTCAGATGTAATCCGTGGAGCAACGGCGGTGTGGACTATGTGCCCGAAAAACTGAGCAGAGAGTATTTCAGAAGAAAGAAACCGAGTAAGGAAAATTGATGCACATTTTTTGTGTTTTATTGTAGTTTGCATATTATGTGTGCAGTATAGTTGAGAAAACCCTCTTGAAAGAGTTTTCTTCAGAACTCACTCTGAACTCTCACTTCTTTTTCGTTATCAGGGTCAAAGACCCCGATAACGAAAAAGCAATAAAAGTTTTAGGGGT
>ONBJ01000094.1 GCA_900316025.1 uncultured Eubacteriales bacterium | reverse complement strand
AATTCTACTATATTCAATTCCCTGTGAATTCAAACACGGAGTCGGATTATTATATCCTGACTCCGTGTTTTTCAATACGCCTCACTTTTGACGCTTACCGTTTTTCGGTATCAGGGCAAATATTTTTCATAATTTTATTGAGTTTATACGCAGGTGTATCCGCCGTCAACAGGAAGCATAATTCCGTTTACATAACCTGAGTTGTCGCTTGCAAGAAAGATTGCAGCAGTATCAAGCTCGCCCTCTTCGCCGTAACGCTCGGAAGGAATTACGCTGTCAGCATACTGCTTGAAGCTGGGTGTATCCAGAGTTTCTCTTGTAAGAGGAGTGTAGAAGTATCCGGGACAGATTGCGTTTACTGTAATTCCATATTTGCCCCATTCTCCGGCAAGAGCTCTTGTAAGGTTTACTACGCCGCCCTTTGCTGCGTGATAAGGTGATGAACCTGCAATTTTGTTTCCTACCAAGCCGTACATTGAAGCTATATTTATAATTCTGCCGTATTTCTGAGGTATCATCGCTTTTTTAGCTACCTCACGGGCAAACTTGAAGCTTCCGAACAGGTCAACATTTACTTCGTTTGCAAACTGCTCATCTGTAATATCTTCAGCAGGAGCTATTGCACCCGTACCTGCATTGTTAATCAGAATGTCAATTCTTCCGAAATGCTCAAGTGTTTTTGCTACAGTTTCCTTTACCATTTCGGTATCCGTAATGTCGCAGCGTATAGCGATTGCATCTACACCGAACTGTTCCTTTATCTCATTTGCAACCTTGTCAATCATTTCCTGACGGCGTGCAACGGCTACAATATTACAGCCCTGATTTGCAAGTGCCTTTGCCATCTGAACACCCAAGCCCGTGGAACAGCCTGTTACAATCGCTGTTTTACCTTTTAAATCAAAATATTCCTTCAAAGTTATCAGTCCTTTAACACATATTTTTCACAGAGGTTTTCAAAGCTTAATCATATTTTCTGAGAACCGTTTTTCATAGTAATAACAAAACCTGTACATAATTTCAGGTTATATGTTTATTATTATTGTATCTATTATATACCCGATTATTTTATTTGTCTGTTGCTTTTGCAACAAAAATCAAAAAATAAACGTTTTTGGAAAATTTATCGTTGACATCAACGCATATAATGTATATGTACAATTTAAAAGGAACGGTAAATTGTAATGCTGATGAAAAAATCGCATACAAAGGGATACTGAACAGGCTTTTGAAATTTTCTTATTTTGTTATGCAAAAATCCATACGAGTGTACCCACAAGTACACCGATAAATATTGCTCCGATACCTACCAACATAAAAACAATACGGACTATTTTTCCGATATTATCATCGGCAATATAAAATTCATCGGTTTTCTGCGGATTGTAATATATGTTTATAATATCTCCGACAGAATATTTTGGAGGATTTGTTCCGTAAACAGATTTTTTTGTAATGGTTTCTCCTGCGTCTGTAGTATACTGTACCACAGGGTGATAGTTGCTGTAATGTGGATTTCCTGCTGAATAGCTGACAACATCTGTTACTGTGCCTATGGCTTTGGCTGTACATACTTTTGCCTTTCTTTTCTGTGAGGAAGAAATAACAGCGGATACCGTCAGAAAAATTATGCCGAGTAAGCTCCATACTCCTGAGAATATGAGAAGAGAATAAACATTTCCTTATCATTCATATTTCAACACTGCTTTCACTGAACTTTATTTTTTCATATTGTTTTTTCTATAATAGCCCGTATTTCCTGCTCGACCTGTATGACCATCTCTGATTTATTGTTTGCGGCTGTTTATATAATTCACGAGATGTTTTGTACCTTTAAAAATTGCCAGCAGTGGGTTATCAATGCTTTCCAATACATCGATAATCACGTCCAGCAATGTATCCGAACCCTCGAACAACTGTTCTCTCAGACTTTCTTCACTGTCGGCTATGCTGTCGAGGTCTTCATTTTCATTACGTTCTCTTAACTTAACGGCTATTTCTGTTCGTATTCTGTTTTTGACAGCTTCATCATTTATTCCCTCATACAGAAGCCAAAAATAATATTCAGGACGTATCTGTATAATATTAGTGCCAAGCTGTATGTCGATATATCCGCCGTTTTCCTGAATGAAATTGCGTATTTCTTCATAGAGGTTCGGGTCAGGTGCAGGAATGATAATTCTTTGTTTCCTGCTGTCATAGCGTATGTGTTCCTTTATGCTTTCCAGCGACTTTCTCCAGTCAAATTCGACAGGATAACGAGCCTGTTTTTTCAGTTTCAGGTTTTTAACGGAAGCCTGCTTTATACCCAGCATTTTTGCAATAGCGTAGTCTGAGCAGGCATTCATATCAATTACATTATCGTTATTACTGTATTTATGTATCATTCCTTCCATAAAAATACTGAACATAAGCAGTTCAATTTCCGCTTTGCTTGCCGCACCAAAGTTTCTGTTGTAGAACATATCAGCAATTTTATCAAAGGCTTCGGCTTTTTTATTCTGCAATTCATTTGCATTATAAAAACTGTCAAATAATTTTTCGGTACTCATTTTTCTCGTCCTTTCAAATTATCAGTCCTTATTATATTAATTTCTTTCAAATACTGCACTTGTTTTTCCTGACTGTAACTTTTAAAATCATCAGATAATTTA
>ONBJ01000090.1 GCA_900316025.1 uncultured Eubacteriales bacterium | reverse complement strand
AGAGATACATCATAATCTTTGGTAAGAGCCTCTGCAATTTCCTGTACAGGCATACCATTTTCGAGAAGCCTCCATATAAAAGCTCCCGTTTCGTTCATAGTAATAATGGAGTTGA
This sequence comes from uncultured Eubacteriales bacterium, assembly GCA_900316025.1. Taxonomy (GTDB): domain Bacteria; phylum Bacillota; class Clostridia; order Oscillospirales; family Acutalibacteraceae; genus CAG-964. The sequence continues at coordinate 2,465 of ONBJ01000090.1, read as the reverse complement.
ATTGCTTTGAGCTGTCACCTAAAGGAATGAGGAGAAATTCACCTGCAATTTCCCGAAGCAAAAAATTATTTTTCATGAGTTCACCTTGATCTGACGATAAAATTTATGTGGAAATATATAAAAATTCCTATTATAAAAATCATATCAATTGATTATACTATTTTTTAAGTTAATAATCAATAGATTTTACATCAAATTATTTGCATAACCGAATGTGTAACAATTGTAAAAAATTTTGTTTATGATATAATCATTATGTTGCAATATTGACGGAATAAGGGGGTTATGCACTTATGCTTCTAAAGATAGCGAAGGATAAGAAGGAGCAGATAGTAAACTTAAAGGAAGAACTTATGTGGCTGGCAGGTATGAGCCGACAGTATAAAAAGGAAATATCTGCGGTAACTCTGGTATCCGTACTCAGCAGCATATTCAGCCTTACAACAAGTTTATGCCTGAAATACGTAATAGATGCTGTAACAGGTAAAAGCAGAGCAAGTGTATTGTACATAGCAGTACTTGCGGTAATTCTTATGCTGAGCAGGATAGGCTTTTCGGCGATAAGCTCAAGAATAAGGGTAAGAATATCGGTAAAAATTCAGAATGAGCTTCAGATAAAGGTATACAGAACCATATTCAATGCACAGTGGGAAAGTCTGAGGGAATACCGCAAGGGTGACCTTATAAACAGACTTAACAGCGATGTAAGCGAGGTATCAAACGGAGTTATAAACTGGTGGCCTAACGTACTGACGGTACTCACGCAGTTCATATACGCATTTGTGCTTATTGTTATGAATGATCCTGCAATGGCATTCATAGCTCTTATGTCAGCACCCGTATCGGCATTTATGTCAAGATTTATGATAAGACGTATGCACGAGCATAATTTAAAGGTAAAAGAGCTTAATGCCGATATGATGTCATATCAGGAGGATTCATTCCACAATTTACAGTATATAAAATCTTTCGGAATAGCAGGAATAATAAACAGAAAGCTTGAAGATAAACAGCTCAGCTACAAGGAAGAAATGATGGACTATAACAAGACCTACATACTGATGAATACCATTCTCAGGCTTGTGGGAATTGCCGTGACGTTCATATCGTATGCGTGGGGAATTTACAGATTATGGGAAGGCGTTATTACATACGGAACTATGGTAATGTTCTTACAGCTTACACTGACACTGTCAAGTTCGTTCAATTCTCTGCTGAAGGTTATACCGTCAACCATAAATCTGGGAACTTCCGCATCAAGAATAATAAGTCTTGAAAGCCTGCCCTCAGAGGTGACAGAGCCGTCCGAAGCCGAAAAGAACTTCATAGAAAAAAGCTATGACAGCGGAGTAAAAGTAAACTGCGAAAATATAACCTTTCACTACAGTGATGAACCTGAGGTTAATGTACTGGATAAAACTTCATTCAAAACGGAAATAGGCGAAACAATAGCGATTGTCGGAGGGTCGGGCATAGGCAAGACTACATTTTTCAGGCTTCTTCTGGGAATACTTGAATGCAGTGACGGAACTATAAGCCTGGAAAATATTTACGGTGAAAAAATACCTGTAAGTGCATCTATGAGAAAGCTTTTTGCATATGTACCGCAGGGCAATACTATTATAGAAGGTACTGTTGCGGAAAATCTCAGACTTATAAAACCCGATGCTACAGATGAGGAAATAATTTCAGCCCTGAAGCTTTCCTGTGCATATGATTTCATAAAGAATTTGCCCGATGGAATAAATTCCTATGTAGGAGAAAGCGGCAAGGGTTTTTCCGAAGGTCAGATTCAGAGAATTTCCATAGCAAGAGCATTGATAAAAAATGCTCCCGTACTTCTGTTTGATGAGGTCACATCTGCACTTGACGAGGAAACAGAACTCAGGCTTCTTGAAAATATAAGAAAACATCTTAAAAACAAGACAGTAATATTTGTAACTCACAAGCTTAATGCACTGGAAATTTCGGACAGAATATTAAAAATAGAAAACAGAAAATTTACTCAGATAAATTATAATATAAAACGTTCGGACTGAGTTTTTCCGAAACAGACTGTGCCTGATTTCAAGAAAATTCAGGCACAGCTTCCGATTGTCAACGCAGATATGCTATTTTAAAATATAAGAAATATCGTCTACAATCTGTCCCAGAGCGTTCATAGCATCATTCGTCTTTCGTTTCAGAGTTCTCGGACTTTTCTGCATAACCTTGTTGCTGACATATCCCACGGCAGCACCTGCGGCTACTGCAAGAGCAACACCCTTGGCGATATTCATAGCATTTTTAGCCATTTTTATACACCTCCGATATTTTACGGATAAATATAAAGCTGTTGTCAATAATTTAATTCGGTTAATGATAAATCACTCCCCGAAAATATTTTGTACAGATATAAAAAATTTATAATAGAAAGGAAATAATAAAATTATGTCAGAATTAAATGTAGTTCTTGTAGAGCCTGA
>ONBJ01000087.1 GCA_900316025.1 uncultured Eubacteriales bacterium | reverse complement strand
ATATCCGACAACGTGAAGTTCAAAATCACCGTATGACTGCCATGAACGTTTAAACCTCAGCGATGTATAACTGTCTATTTCGTCAAGCAGTTCAAAGTCCTGAGATAAGATTTTTATGCTCGGATATTCCATAAGCTATACCCCCTCATATAAATTCGTATAAGTCACAATCAGTACAGATGATGTATTGCCGTTTGAAGAGGTAAACGATATTACATTTCTTCCCGGCTTAAGCTGCCAGAAAACAGAGGAGGCTGTAACAAGATTAAAGGCATTTGATGTTTCTCCGTCCTTGTAAAGGATAACACTTTTTGAGCCTTTTTTGGTGCTTATCGTCAGTGTATCTCCTTCCGACAGTTCAACATCTGCAACCTCTATCTGTTCACCTGTGGTTTCGTTGCGGATAATTGGTGACATAACATTTCCGATAAGTGTAAGAGTAACAGGTGCTTCTGCTGAACCGTTATAGTATACTTCTGCTGATGTACGTGTTTCCGCAAAGCATATTGTATCGTCAAAAGCAAACGGAAAAGCGAACGCATCTTCTATAATATCGTATTCCATCTGAATAGTCTGCTGTTCCGTTTCTGACCAGAACGGATACGGACAGTAAAACTTTATCGAACATTTGTTGTAATTTTTGATACGCTCGGTAAAATCTCCGGGGAGCTGTGGATAAGATTCTATCATAACTGTTATGCTGTCATTTATATAGTAGAGTGTTCCCGGCTGTTTTGTGTTCGACAGGAGAGATATTAACCTTAGCCTGTTTCTGTACATATCCTCTCTTGTGTTTCCGTATACAAAAACCGTTGCTTCGACTATTCTCGGCTCTGCTCTTATGTGCTGTACCGCATTTCCGTCAACACCTGCAAGCTCGGATGATATGACAGTCTTTTCCAGTCCGCTTACACCTTTGACAGTTTCCAGTATGTACGGACTTGCGAATTTCAAAACAACATAATCATTCGGGTCTTCAGGGTTGCCGTGTGGTACAACGTATTTTAAATGCTGCATATTATCACCTTACCTTTTCAACTGATTTACAAGATTGTTTGTAACATCTTCCATTTTTCTCGCCACCTGAACAGGCGAAGCAACAGGCTCGTTAAAATTGACAGTAAGATTTACACTCGGAGTTGCGGTCATTAAATTCAAATTCCGCTCATATTCTGCACGGCTTGCCCAAAATCTGTCTACCGCCTGATTTGCTGTAATTGCGGTCTGACTGCTGTACCACTGCCATTTTACATCAAGCTGCTGAAACCAGTAGTCAATATCCTTGATTTTTGTGCGTAAGCCCTGATAGAGCTTTTCACCGAGTGTTTTTCCTGTCAGCTCGTATTCGGGAGCATATGAGCCTATGAAGTCAATAATCTCATTCTGAGATTTACTGAGCATCATTTTATATGCTTCATTTTCTAAGCTGTACGATGACATTACCTTTTCATAATTTTTTGCTATTGCTTCAAGCTCGGAGTTAAGTATATCCTGCTGTGTCTGACTTTGTTCCTTAACGGCTGTAATCTGTGCCTGAAGCTCCTTTTTCTGCTGCTCTCTTCGTTCTTCTGTCAGTCTTTTGTCTTCTTCGCTGTCAAGCCTGTTTATTTCCTTTATGTACTGCTTTCTGTTGTAGTCATCTTTTTCGTACTTCAAAAGCAGTTCCGTAGCCTGACGCTTATTTTCATATTCTCTGCGTTTATCCTCGCTTTCCTGAGCGTTGGCGAGTTCGTCCAGTGCGTCTATCTGTGACTGTATAGCCTTTACGGTTTCGTCTTCCCATTTCTTCCAGTTATCAATCGAATCATTGATAACCTTTTCTTCCATATCACGCTGTTGCTGATACCTGTTTTTTAAAGCTTCAATGACACCATCTCCGACCTTGGAAAACTGACCGGAACGGTCGCTTTTTGCACTTTGCTGAACACTTCTTATCTTATCAAGAAGCTGTTCCTGCTGTTCAAGGGTAAGCTTCTGCGTTCTGTATATATGGCGGAGCTGTCTGAGCTCCTCTTCATAGGTTATCCGGGACGTGCTTCTTGCTTTTTCTATAGCTTCAAGCTTTTTGTCCAATGTTTCCTGCTGTACCTTCTGAATTTCCGCTTCATAGGTTTTTCTTGCGTTATGAACCTTTTCTTCCATAGACAGCCTGTCCTCGTATAACATCTCATAAGAATTGTAAATACGCTCAAGCCATAATAATTCATTCTCGGCACTGAGCCTGTCCATAGCTTTTTCATGCTCCAGCAGATTAAGCTCAGACTGTACAGCGTTTTTCAAAGCCTGTTCACGCTCACTTTGAATTTCTTTCTGTACACTGTAAATCTTTTCTTCCAGCGACATACGTTCCTCTGCTGTAAGTACATACTGACTGTAAAGAGTATTCAGCCACGCAAGCTCCTGTTCTTTATTGAGCCGGTCGAGATTTTTCAGATGTTCAAGGTTTTTAATCTGAGTGTTGTATAAATCACTGTAGGACTTCTGCTGTGCGGTGTATATTTTTTCCTCTAGCTGCATACGTTCTTCCGCTGTTTCGGTATATTCCCTGTACAGCATTTGCAGCCACGATATTTCCTCTGCATATGTCAGATTGTTCAAGGTTCGTCTGTGTTCGATAAGCTTTAACTGTTCCTGAAGCTTATCGTTCAGCTTGGAAGATGACTTTTCAGTGTTTTTATAGCTTTCAATATTCAGATTGTTAATAGCCGAAATCTGAGATTTTATCTGATTTAACCTGTCTGTGTAATCCTTTGATTTGCTCTCAAGCTCGGTGAGCCTGAGCTTACACTCTGTAACAACGCTTGCTACCATACTGTAGGTCTGCATTCTCGTTTGAAGAGCCTGCTTTTCTGAATTGTTCGTACTTATCATAGACTGAAGCTCTTTTTCATCAGCCTGCAGGCTTAAAAGCATTTCCTTTTTCTTAGCCTCAAACAGCTTCTCAACAGCTTTTCTCTGACCGTCAACGGAATTACTGCCGCTGTTCAGTGCCTGTGCAAATTCGGGATATTTTTCGATTAATTCAAGCGTAGTGCTTAAATCAAGCTCTTTATTGTCCGCAAGCGTCTTATATGCGTTGCCGAAATCGTTTGCGGCGGTCTTGAAATCCGAAAGATTGAGCTTCGGTGCTGACGTGCTGTTTATTTTGTTCAACTGCTCCTGATAAATCGAAAGAGAAGCTGTAACTCTCCCGAGAAGATTTTCTTCTTCTGCGGTCTTGTTCTCCTTGAAGCTCAGATAAGCTTTTTCCTGATTAAGTGCAGCTATACTGTGCCTCCTTGACTTTTTCTCCGCTTTCAAGAGATAAATCTCCTGTTTCTGCTATATACTGTGCAAGCTTGGGGTATGTATCGAGCAGATCTATAAGCTTTGAGTTATCAAGCTGTTCACCTGTGTTTAATTTTTCATAGGCAGATGACAATACTTCAACAGAACTGATGTTTTCAATTATATTTTCATATGTCTGCTTAAGCGTTTCAAAGTTATCAGCCATACTCTTTGCTGAACCCTCAGCTCTCTTTGAAGCCTCATCATATGCTTCAACAACATTTTTGTAGTCGTTTATTTCGTCAGTAGGAAAGTCTGATATTGATTTATCAATCGTTGACGTAATTTTTACTTTAAGTTCGTCCGAAATATTATTCATTTGAGTAATATATTCTTTAATATCAACAAGATTGCTTTCGGCATACTGACGTTCTGATTTGAAACCTAAACCTCTTACTGTATTAAACGTTTCATATTTAGAATCTAATAATTGCTTTAATTTTTTATACTCTTCGGTAGTGGTATCTATATCGCTGGTGTCAATTACTTGCCGGCTGCTTCGTTGCCGTATGCATCAATCAGCTTTTTCTGAATTTCCAAAAGTGACTTTTTGTTATCGTAAAGTTCGGCTTCCGATGCACTGTTATTTCTTATTTTTGATGTCAGTTCTATATAGCTTTCTGTGGCAGATTTCAAAGCATCAATATTTTCTTTGTAGCTTTCAGTAAGCTCTAAAGCCTTTTTTCTTACTTCTTCCTGCTTTTCTTTTATGCTGGTGTAGTAATTTACAGCCATTGTTGTTATTGTTCCGATTACAGCCAGGGCAGATGTTGCTGCTATTACAACGGTACTGGCATTTGACAGAGAGGCACGTCTTAAAAGATTAATCTGCCTTATTATAGTTCCTATGTTTCCTATAGCCGTAGGGGATACAGCATTAAACGTCCTTAAGCTTGTTGTTAAATCAGCAAAAATCAACGCTGTATCGCTTCTGTTCATCTGATTTTGCAGTCTTTGCTGACTTGCAATTTCTCTTGCAGCTGCATTTTCAGCTGCAGCTGCACTGTTTTGATATGCCGCTGCTTTTTTGTTTACGGAATTTTCCTGCACAGATTGTGTATCAGCAATTTGTTCTGACAGTCCCAGATATTCTTTCAATTCATCAAGTGCCTGCTTTGGCATATTTACGCTTTTGGATATATCATTTATAGCCTTTATCAATTCTTCCTGATTTTCTCTGTACATCTCTTTATTTTGTTCGTAAAACCTTAATATTGATTTTTGCTGTGCTGTAAAGGCTTTGTTTTCTGATTTAGCAACCGTTTCATTAACATTATCAGCCATATTCTGTATATCAGCCTTTATCGTATCTGCTGACTTTTTTACCTGTGTTTCTGCCTGTTTTGTATCTGCTTTTATTTCTACGTTTTCAGAACTGTTTTTAAGTGTAG
>ONBJ01000041.1 GCA_900316025.1 uncultured Eubacteriales bacterium | reverse complement strand
AGCTTCTTGCTTCTGCTGGGGTGACGCAGCTTTCTGAGTGCTTTTGCTTCTATCTGTCTTATACGCTCACGGGTTACATTGAACTCCTTGCCTACTTCTTCAAGTGTTCTTGAGCGTCCGTCAGTAAGTCCGAACCTTAATATAAGTACCTTCTTTTCTCTGGGTGTGAGAGTATCGAGAACATCTCCGAGCTGTTCTTTAAGCAGTGTATGTGAAGCTACATCGGCAGGGGCAGGCGTGTCATCGTCAGAAATGAAATCTCCGAGATGGCTGTCTTCCTCCTCACCTATAGGTGTTTCAAGCGATACGGGTTCCTGAGCAACCCTCATAATTTCACGTACCTTATCTACAGGCATATCTATTTCTTCCGCAATTTCTTCCGCCGTTGGTTCGTGACCATTAGTATGCAGAAGCTGACTTGATACCTTTTTGACCTTGTTTATTGTTTCCACCATATGAACAGGTATTCTGATAGTTCTTGCCTGGTCTGCTATTGCACGTGTTATAGCCTGTCTTATCCACCACGTTGCATAGGTTGAAAATTTAAATCCCTTTGTATGGTCGAACTTTTCAACGGCTTTTATAAGTCCGAGATTTCCCTCCTGAATGAGGTCTAGGAACTGCATACCTCTTCCGAGGTATCTTTTGGCTATGCTTACTACAAGACGCAGATTTGCTTCGGAAAGTCTTTTTTTAGCGGCGACATCTCCGTTTTTGGTTCTTATGGCAAGCTCTATTTCTTCCTGTGACGACAGCAGCGGAACACGACCTATTTCTTTAAGATATACCTTTACAGGGTCATCTATTGCTATGTTGTCGGGAACGGGATTGTCCAGATCATCATTATGTTCGGATTCGGCTTTTTCAATTTTGCTTATGTCAAGGTCGGAAATTTCCTGCATATCATCTACAAGGTCTTCTACTATTGTTATGCCTTCCTTTTCGAGCTGGTCATAAAGACGTTCAAGCTGGTCAGGCTCAAAGTCTATCTCACCCATTATATCGAAGATTTCCTTTGTGGTAAGTTTTCCCTTAGTCTTGCCCTGTTCAAGAATTTCTCTTATTACTGTTCTTTTATCGGGTTTTGATACTGTCATAATTTCCATTCCTTTCTTTTCAGTTCCTTATCCTTTTTATGTAAAGATAATCTCAGACTTTCTGAGATTACTGCTTACAGGCTTTATATTATTTTTTGTTTCTGCTGATTTTAAGGAAATAGTCCTTGTATTCGTCCTCTGTCATTTCGTTGGGATTTTTGGTAAGAAGTCTTTCGTGTTCGGCTTTGAGCGTGCTTATACATTTGTCCAGAGCTTCCCTGTGAAATGTTTCACAACGGGCGGTTGACACATAGGCTGTTATATAGCTCAGCTCCTCCTCAGAAAAATCCTGAGATATGGCGGTAAGGTTTATATCCGAGCCTCCCATAATCTTTTGGGAAATGAGCTTGTATACCTTTCGGTTGAAGTCGGTGGCAAGCTCCTGCGGAGAAATGCGGCTGTTTATATACTGACACATATCGGGATTGCTTATCATAAATGCTATGAGATATTCTTCGGCACGTGCGGATTTTAAATTCATAGCTTTCTGAGGGTTTATTTTGTCGTGCCTTGCCGACAAATCGTCCCTTATTCCACGGAAATCCTTTTTCGCCTGCTGTCGGGTGAAGGATTTTATGCTTTTCGATACCTGCTGTTCTATTGCAGACTTCTGAACATTTAGTTTTTCACTTAATTCGGATATATATACGTCACGTTCTATCGGATTCGACAATTCCGCTATTACAGCGGAGGCGGCGGTGATGTAGTCAATTTTTCCCTGCGTATGTGATACATTGTAATTATCCCTGAGCTTGTCCAGTCTGTACTCAATATCGCCCGCACTTTTATCGAGAAGTACCTTGAATACTGCCGCTCCCTTGTCGCCGTGGGATTTCATAAACTCATCGGGGTCTTTTGCTCCGGGAACGGTTACAATTCTTATTTTAAGTCCTGCATTCCTCAGAAGCGATATTGCACGTTCCGAGGCTTTCCGACCTGCTTCATCGGAGTCATAGCATATTATAACTTCGTCGGCATATCTTTTCATAAGCTCCGCCTGCTGCTGTGTAAGAGATGTTCCCAGAGTAGCAACAGTATTTTTAAAGCCTGCCTGATGCAGTGCTATAACGTCCATATAGCCCTCTGCGAGTATGAGCTGACGTGTGTTTACATTTTTTGCCATATTCAGGGCAAAAAGCTGATGACTTTTTGAAAATACGGGTGTATCAGAGGTGTTGAGATATTTCGGCTTACCGTCACCCATAGTTCTTCCGCCGAAGGCTGTTACATTTCCACGCAAATCTATTATCGGAAACATAACCCTGTTGAAAAATCGGGAAACGGTGTAGCCCTTTCTTGAAGATACTGCTATGTTTGACTGTATCAGGTCACTGTCACTGAACCCCTTTTCGTGAAGATGGTTTATCAGTTCAAATGAATTTGGTGCATAGCCAAGTCCGAAATGTCTTATTGTCTTGTCGCTCAGACCTCTGTTTCTGAGATATGCAAGAGCTTCCGCACCCTGCGGTGAAACAAGCATACTGTGAAAAAATCTTGCACTTTCCCTGTTTATTTCGTAAATAGTCTTTTTCAGCTTAGCCAGACTGTCGTCATATGTATCCTGCGGCATATTCATTCCTGCACGCTGTGCAAGAAGCTTTACTGCGTCTGTATAGTCGAGGTTCTCTATTTTTTTTATGAATGTTATTACCTCTCCGCCGCTTCCGCACCCGAAACAGTAAAACGACTGCGTATCCGGATAAACATAGAATGACGGTGTTTTCTCATTGTGAAACGGACATCTTCCCGAATAAAGCCGTCCTGCCCTTTTCAGGCTGACATATGACGATACAACGTCCGTTATTTCGTTTTTATCTTTCAGCTCCTGCAAAAATTCATCGGGAAATGCCATACTTTATCACCTCTTGTCCGCACCGCTCATTCCTTGATAATTAAATATACGAAAAAAATATCAAAAACCCTTTATTTTTCAAAAAAATTTCTGCAAAAAATTATTTCGTTTTGTGGTCAATCTTGTTTTTCACGGCATAGCTTTCTGCGTATGAACCCTTTGAACAGCGGATTGTAAGGCTCAGGCAGTCCATAAAGGCATTCTCTCCTATATAATTTACACTGGCGGGAACGGAAATGCTTTTCAGGTTTCTGCAGTAACCGAAAGCTCTTTCTCCTAAAGAAGATGTCACAACGTCAGGCAGCTCAACTTCTGTCAGGTTCAAACAGCCGTCAAAGGCATATTTACCGATTGATTTCAGGCTGTCGGGAAAATAGATATGACCCCGTTCTTCGCAGTTAAGAAAGGTATTATCGCTTACAGTCTCCACAACGTCAGGTATGGTGAATGAGCCTAAGCGACGGCAATACTGAAATGCTCCCTTTCCTGTAGATCTTACACCGCTTTCGGTCAGAGATATGGCACGCACGGTACATCTTTCAAATGCACTGTCGCCTATAAACTCAAGGCTGCTACAGTTGTTCATAGAAATAATGTCGAAATAACAGCCGTAAAAAGCGTTTGCTTCTATTCCCGCTATACCGTCCTGTACAATGAGTGTTTTATCAGTGGTCTTGTCTTTCAGAACCTGTTTAGTATCTATTTAAAAGTAAACGAATAAAAGCCAAAGTAACCATCTGAAAAGAAGTATGCAGTTTTCGCTCACAGTTTTTCCAGAGTCTGCGGCATTTATCCAGCCATGCAAAAGACCTTTCTACAATCCAACGTTTCGGAAGAACAACAAAAGTATTAAGTTCATTACGCTTGACGATTTCTACTTCTGCACGGCAAAGTTCATTGACAGCATCAGAGAAATTTTTACCTGTATAACCTACATCTGCCATAACTTTTATCAGACTTTTTAAATTTTCTGTTACATCGGAATAATATTCAATCATCCAGGTTGCTACTTTGCGGTCAGTTACATCGGCAGGTGTCAGCATAATCATATGTGGAAGCCCGAGAATATCAACACCTATATGGATTTTTATCCCTGATTTTTTTTTGCTGCATCATACCCTGTGCTTTCGGCTGTATCAGCATTCTGTGTGGTTTTGGAATCAGTAATCAGCATGGTTGTATTTGTTTCTCTTCCCTGTTTTTCTCTTTCTGCTTCAACCAGTTTACGCAGCACCCTGTCAAGAAGACTTATTCCATTATCATCTTCTTTTGACCAAATATCATAATGATATCGTACATTTTCCCATTTTGGAAAATCATGCGGTATGGCTCTCCATGAACAGCCTTCTTTTATCAGATACAATACTGCACAGAATATATCGTACAGATCGTATTTGCGTGGATGAGTACTTTTGGTTGCCTGTTCTAAATCTTTTCTTACCATTTCAAATTGTTTTTTTGTTATATCGCTTGGATAACTTTTTCTCATTCTTTATTCTTCTTTCGTTTTTGCTTTTATTTTACCATATTATATCCCCTTTAGTAAAGATGCTAAACAGGTTATTAAAGAAAAATGCCGTAAAAACGGCATTTTTCAGTGTTTTTTTACTTTTCGGAAGCAGCATTCAAATCTGTACCGTCTGTTCCCTCTGCAGAAACTGCGGAAGGTATATCTGCAACATTTTCGGAAACCGCTGCGGCTGCCTTAACTCTCTTTCTGCGTCTTACCGAACTTATAATCATATAAAATACCAGAGTAACGGAAACTGCAACAAACACTATACCAAATATAAGAAACAATACGGAAAAATTGCTGTCCTCTTTTGAATCATTATCCTTTATAAAACTGAAATCGCCTGTTCCGTTCAGACTCCTGTTGTCAAAATTAAGGCTTATATCCTGCCAGTCCTTTGCACTGAGCGTCTGTGCCGATGTGCTGCCGTTGCTGTTATACATATCCACAACCTTATCTGGCGATACCGTCGCATACTGATAATCCGTTGCCTTTTCAAACTCCTCAAAGGTCATTCCCGGATTGTACGTATCGTTGATGGCACTCTGAAACTCAACATCATTCAAATCATAATTTATTATATTTCCGCCATACAGACTGTTATAATAATCCGCATCATAGTTAATCTGCGAACCCTGAGTATTGTCAACCTGCTGATTATTGCCGTCATCGGGATTCTGCTGAACGTCAGGATTATAAGGCTCAATAACCTGAGGTTCAGCAGGCTGTACAGGCTCTATGGGCTGAACAGGCTCTACAGGCTGAACAGGCTCTACAGGCTCTACAGGCTGAACAGGTTCTACAGGCTGAACAGGCTCTACAGGGTCGGCAGGCTGAACAACAGGGTCTGCCGCTGAACCTGTTGTTCCTGTGTCGGGGTCAGCATAAACCGTAATCGTCATAGATGTGCTTGCCATAAGCAAAGCAATAAGAACGGATAAAATCTTTCTTTTTACGTTTTTCATAAATTACTCCTCCGAAACATCTTGCAACATAATATACAAAGTTATGATACCATAGAAAAATGCTGATTTCAATAAATAAAAATGAATTTTTTTATTTACCAAAAAAACAACAGACAGCAGTTTTATGTGCTGTCTGTTGAATAAGTCAGAAACCTGTTATTTACTTGGCAGACTGAGTAACGTTGAATTTATCTCCGTTCCAGCCTGTTGCCTTTACATAATTCTTGGAAGTTGAATAGGTAAGGTCAGGTGACTGATTCCACTTGTTGTTCCAGTTGTTTTCCGTGGTTGAGCCGTTCATTCTTACTACAATGAACTTGGTATAACCTGACGGCAAAGCTGCCTGATACAAGCTTCCCGAACCTGTCATATTAATCCACTTAGCGTCTGAACTTCCTGACTTCCAAGTATATATAGTCCATCTTTCGCTTCCTGTAGCAATAGCCGAAGGATTGAAGTATACTATATCTTCTGCTATTGTGGGAGGTTCTGTAGGAGGGTCTGTAGGCGGAGTTGTGGGCGGCTCTGTGGGAGGTATTGTCGGGGTTGTCGGATTTGTCGGAGGCTCTGTGGGAGGTGTTGTCGGGGTTGTCGGATTTGTCGGAGGCTCTGTGGGAGGTGTTGTCGGAGTTGTCGGATTTGTCGGAGGCGTTGTCGGGGTTGTCGGATTTGTCGGGTCTTGAACCGTTACTGTTTTTCCAACGTTATAGCTGTCCGTATATCCTACAAGGTATCTCATAACAATAACTACATCAGCCATAGTTACCTTGTTATCCTTATTTACATCTGCCGCAAGCATATTCTCACTTGCAATAGAAGCACTGCCGATTATATCTCTCATCATTACAACGCAGTCACTTGTAGTTACCGTTCCGCTGCCGTCAGCATCACCTATTACATATGATTTTTCGGGTGTTGTCGGTGGGGTTGTCGGGGGTTGTGTAGGAGGTGTTGTCGGGGTTGTCGGAGGTTGTGTAGGAGGTGTTGTCGGGGTTGTCGGGGGTTGTGTAGGAGGTGTTGTCGGGGTTGTCGGAGGGTCTGTAGGAGGTGTTGTCGGGGTTGTAGGGGGTTGTGTAGGAGGTGTTGTCGGTCGGGGGTTGTGTAGGAGGTGTTGTCGGGGTTGTCGGAGGGTCTGTAGGTGTAACCGTACTCTCGCTGTACTCTACCCAGACATGATTTTCCTTGAACAGATGCGATGCACCGTTTGTAGGAAGTCCCGGTTCTCCGTCTGCGGGATACCTCTTTGAAGCACTTCCCGAACCGTCTGACCACATTACATATGAACTTTCAAAGCCTGCAGGCAGTTCAAAGTAATAATATCCTGATTTTGCTGATTTGCTCGTAATTTTTGTACCGGGCCAATTAGCAATTCTTGTATCTTTATCAACATAAACATACGCATATACATTTGACCAGTTATATGAGGAATTATCAAAATAGATAACCGTACCCTGATTTGTTTTAAAGAATGTGTATTCCTTTGAAACTGTTGTTCCGTCCGAAGCTTTTCCTGATACAGTAACAACCTGAGCAGTTTCATATGCCTTGCCTGAACCGAGGGTAATCTGAGTTCCGTTTGTAAACGCAACAGGTGCAGAACCGTCAACAGAATACTTTGCATCTGTTACTTCTACGCAGTTAAGTGTAACTTTCAGTGTATCTGCCTTGTAGGTGTAAGTGCCGTTGGGTGTACCGGGAGTTACAGATACTCCTGTCATATCGGGTGCGTTATAAACAACTGCTATACCTTTGCTTCCTATCGAGCCGCTTATCTTGCCGCCTGATACGGTAAATGTATTTCCTGAAATCTGGTCTTTGTAAGTACCGCTCTTCATTGTATGTGCGGTAACGCTTACAGACTGAGATGTTCCATTTACATTTACAAGTACAACGCCGTCCGTGCCTCTTTCGTTGTAAGCAATCGAACCGCTTGAAGCGAGATACTCACTCTGACCTGCATAATAGTTATGGAATTTGTTTACCTCAACAACTTCCTTGTTGAAACAAGATGTAGAACCTACTGAACCTATTGCTCCCTGACCGTAACCTACGGGACGGGCAAAATACAGAGCCGTTGCCTTGTTTCTTGATGCAACCAATGCCCATGTCTTATTTATATCAGATGTACTTACAGATGTACTTTCTTTTGCAGAGCCTGCATAAGTATCGTGTGACTCAGGCCAGAGAACAAGCTTGCTCGCAGAAGTACCTTTATCATAGTTTGACCTTGCTGCACCGCCTGCATTATGACCTGTAACCTTGTTTCTTATGTCACGGCTTGTTGAATCGTCCGTAACGCTCATATAACAGGTATATTCTGTTATTGAAGGGCCGCCTGTCGAGCCAAGGATTTCTCCGTAGCAGAAGAGGTCTTCGCCTGTCTTTGCTGTATACTTGCTTCTGACATAAGGGATAACATTTTCCCAGAAGCTGTCGTCCTCACTCGGAACTCCTATATGCTTTGCAGCATCGAAACGGAAACCGTCAACACCGCAGTCAATACAGTCTACAAGGTAATCCTTCACGTATTTCTGAATTTTGGTATTTCCTGTGTTGAGGTCGGGAAGTCCGCCCATTGAACCGTGTGTGATACTGTAGCGGCTGTCGTAGTTTATTTCCGTAAAGCCTTCGGAATGCCAGCAGCTTGAATCATCTCTTATATCGCTGGGGATAGCAGGCGACTTGTCGTATCCTGTTTTATTTCCGAGGTGATTTGCTACAACGTCAACTATGATTTTTATACCGTATGTGTCAGCTGCCGCACAAAGCTCCTGAAGGTCAGCCCTCGTACCCAAAGCACTGTAGTCGCTTTCGGTATCAAGCACAAAAGATGCCGGCTGATAGAAAGCCCACCAACCTGAATTTGTTTTGCCGACAGTTGCTTCCTTGCAGTGCTGCAGAACAGATGTCTGAACCGTAGAATAACCTGCTTCAGCAATCTGAGGCAATTTATCCTTTATATTGCTGAGCGACCAGTCCCACGCATGCAGTATAACGCCGTCCTGAGGGTTGCTGTGCAGACCATACAGATTAGCGGCACTTTCAGCAGTATCCGTTGAAGCCTTTGACGTTTGCTTATCAGACGTAAAAGCAGTTGTCGGTACAGCCGAAGAAACTGCAACAGAGGAAACCATAGCAGCAACAAGCAAGATACTCAAAGCTTTTCCGCTGACAGATTTTCTGTTAGAAAACATACCTACACTCTCCTTATAAAAATAATTGTAATAATTTTAACATATAATTCAAAAATTTAATATTGATTTTTTGATACAAAATAAAGTATATGTTTTGTATATTTTAACATCGTATCGGGCATATAAAAAATACCCGCCGCTTTGAACGGTGGGTACATTTAGCATAAAATTATGGGTTTATAGGTGATTTTTACCACATATCGAAAAACCTTGAATTTCCTCTTGTCAATATATGGTTCTGAGTTTCGTGCCACTCACTTTTACAGATATTTGTTGCGTAAAAGAACAATATTCTGTGAGCAACGGCACTTCTGTTCTGGTCGAATATATAATTTACGGCATCTTCTGCGGTCTGACTGTAATTTTCCTGCCAGCCGTCATATCGGCAGTATTTCTGTACATCTGCCATAGAGTTGTAGCCGAGAAATACCATAGAGTCCTTGAGGCACTGTGCCACAAGACAGCAGCCCTCAAAGCCTTCGCCGCCTGCTTCTCCGTAAACTATCTGACAGGCAAGCTTTCTGTCTGCGTCCGAGAGCGTAACCTGACCTGTGGAGTATTCGTAATCGGGATTTGCTACAGGTATCAGGTATCCTGCTTCATACTGTATATTGGCTGAAGCGGCAGTAACGATTTTTTCGGGGTATGTTGCTTCCTCTGTCGGAGCTTCGGCATACAGCTTTGCCTTTGCTTTTGTTTCTGAAAATGAGGCTTTTTCGGTAACTTTTTCAGTTGCTTTCTGAGTTGCTTTTTCGGTGGCTTTCTCAGTTGCTTTCTGTGCAGATTTTTCGGTAGCTTTCTGAGCAGCTTTTTCCGAAGCCTTTTCTGTATCCTTCTGAGTTGCTTTTTCGGTAGCTTTCTCAGTTGCTTTCTGAGTTGCTTTTTCGGTAGCTTTCTCAGTTGCTTTCTGAGTTGCTTTTTCGGTGGCTTTCTCTGTAGCTTTCTGAGTTGCTTTTTCCGAAGCCTTTTCTGTAGCTTTCTGAGTTGCTTTTTCCGTTGCTTTTTCCGAAGTTCTCTTTACTGTTTTTTCGGAAGATTTCTTCTCAACGCTTACAGTATTTTTTGAAAAACTTTCGGACTTTCTCTCTGCCACTTTTTCATATATTCCCGAAGGCTCTGACGGCATCACTTTTACAAGCATTGTATCCTTTACTGCTGTTCCCTCTGCAACCAGTGCAACAACGAGTGAAACAGCCAATGACACTGCGGTTTTTGCATATTTTGAATAACTGATCATCATACCACCCTTTATGTGTTATACCGTGATACGGTTTCTTAAAATTAACAAACTCACAAAAGGGATTATACAATATTTTAATAAAGGTTTCAATTTAATTACAAAATTTCGCTGATTTAAATAATTTTTATAGTTTTAAAGAATGACTATTTGTTTATTTTTCTGAGTGTGACTGTCTTATCGCCATATTTTAAGTCAATTTTGTTACCAAAAAGAACATATCCGAAAATATAGTTTTCTTTCAGGGATTTATCGGCAATCTCCAGTGTATCGTCATTTACCGTTGCCGTACCGCATATTTTCCCTGTAAAGTCCTTTGCTTCAAGCTGTATCAGTGCTTCGTTCTGAGTGAAGCTTAGGGTTATTTTTTTGCCGTAACCGTCCTGAGCCGACCACGAAGCCGACATAAGTTCATCGGCTTTTGTCATTATCTGCCTTTTACAGCAGCCTGACAAATTAAGCACTGAAATAAAAAGCAATAACAGTACTCCCGATTTTATGTAATTCACAAAAATCACCTGCACAGATTTCTGCCCGAGCGGTTTACAAAAAAAGTTTCCGTTAAAGGGCTTTGCCCTTTAAAATCCCACAAGGGGCTTTGCCCCTTGACCCCACCACTTTTTGAAAAAAGTGGACAAAAACTTTTTATGTTTTTCTTATAACACATTTTTTTAATAATGCCGACCTCTCAGGTATAAAAATTTTCCGAATGGATATTACTAAACGGTATGCAGATGCTTCAATGCTTATGACTGAAGCTTTCTCTTTTTCAGCCTTGCGACAGCCGCATAATGCAGAATGTCAAATTCATCGGGAGCTGTTTCGGACAAAAGCTTTATATGTTCACGTTCCCATTCCCTGATTTCGGCTTCGGGAAGAGAAGCACCTACACCACGGCAGGCTTTCATTCTTCCGTGCCAGCTTTCCCGTGTGAAATATACTTTCAAACGGTATTCTTCATGATAAACAGGTTCAAAGTATTTATTACAGCATTCTGGAATATCTATGGGGTGCATTCTTTCGCCTGCACCGCTCCACAAAGGATTGTATTTTAAAACAAGCTTTTCGCTTGCGGCGGCTATTTTGTCCTCAAAAGGCAGCCACGCCATATACAGAATAAGCAGACTTCCGTCATCTCTGAGCATACGATACAACTCAGGCATAATTTTTTCGTGGTCAAAATACCAGAAACACTGACAGGCTGTTATAACGTCAAATGATTCATCAGGAAAACACGTTTTTTCCGCCGACACCGCGTAATATGAAATATCGGTTTCCTGAGAGAGAAGTACGGCCTGCTCAATCTGCTTTTCCGAAATATCCGTACCCGTCCATTCTGCACCGTATTTATACATATTTCTGGGCAGCACACCTGTTCCCGTGCCTAAGTCAAGTACACTCTGTCCGTTTACACAAAGACCCAGCTTTACTATTTTTTCATAAAATTCATCAGGGTAAATATCACGGAATTTTGCGTAATCCGCTGAGGTTCTGCCCCAGTCAAAAGATTTTCCGCCGTCTATATTTTTATCTGAGATGTCCACTTGCTTTATTCTCCTTATTTCAAAGCCTGTTTAGTATCCTGACATATGCCAAAAAGATGCGTTTGAAAGGATATTAAACAGGCTCTTAATTCTGATATTTTTATTTTCGGCTGCTTTTAAGCATTTCTATCTTCACTTCGGGCTTGAGATACATTTTCAAAGCACTCATTATCTTTTCGTTCGGAGCAAAAACGACCATAATTCTTCCGTATTTATTGGTAAGAACAATAAATCTGTACTGTGATGCGTCATCATTGTTTGTTCCGAGATACATAACCCTATTGCATTTTGCGTCGCTCAGACGGTTCTCCCCGACTGTATCCATACCTTCTATGCGGTTTATGTCTATGCTGAGTATCTCCTTGCGTCTGCGTTTTGCCATAATTTTGTCTATCTGCAGATTGTTGTTTGTAACTGCGTACTCATATTCGACATTTCTTCCCGTTATTACGTACCAGCAAAAATAAATGTCAAATGCGGCAAGGAAAAATCCGACTATAACGAAATAGAAATTTATCAGAACACCCAGTAAAAATCCGAGTGCAACTATTCCCAGAATACTCAGTATCATAATAATACTTATGATTAAATCTCTGCCTGTTTTCTTGTGAATTACAATCTGTTCAGTATACGAGTCCATTGTGATAAATGCTCCAATCATATATTATTAATAAAGTTCCATAATATTTTATCATTCTGTCGGCTTTAAATCAAGCATAAATAACAAATTTAAATTTCTGACAGATTTTTAAAAATAAATATTGACATTACGGGAAACTTATTGTATAATAACCGTTGTCGGCTAACAATTAGTCGTTGCGTGGCGGAATAGCTCAGTTGGCTAGAGCATTCGGTTCATACCCGAAGTGTCGTAGGTTCAAGTCCTATTTCCGCTACCATATGGCCCGGTGGTCAAGCGGTCAAGACACCGCCCTTTCACGGCGGTAACACGAGTTCGATTCTCGTCCGGGTCACCATAAAAGAGTTTTTCATCACTGAAAAGCTCTTTTATTTTTTCCCACTTGTATAACAAAAAAGCGAGTTGATTTTTTTCAACCCGCTTTTTTGTTTTGCAGATAACTTTATTCGTTTCTGAGAACCGATGCACACGCTTCCATAGCGGCAACCGCAACAGGCCCTGCCGTACTGTATCCGTATCCTCCGTTTTCCACTATCACCGCAAACGCAAGCGGAGCGTCCTCATCTTTGGAATATCCTACCATCCACGCATGAGGCTCTTTCCCCTCTCCTACCTCTGCCGTACCTGTCTTTGCACACACCGTCAGGGTGGGAAACAAATCATCTCCGTAATAGCTCGTTACATCATATCTCATATATTCGTCAAGCTTCTGTGCAAGCTCTGCGTCAATCAGCCTTTTTCCCGATGTGTTGTCTGCGGCACTTTCAACAATGCCTATACCTTTTTTTATTTCGTTTGGTACTACAACCTCTCCGTTGTTGGCTATTGCTCCGCACATAATTGCCATCTGCATAGGATTGGCTTCTGTTGTATACTGACCTATTCCCGACCAGCCTAAATCGTTTTCGTTTGCCGATGATACGTTGTATGTGCTTTTTGCCGTAACCGTTCCGTTGATTTTGTACGTATCGTTGAAACCCATACGTTTTGCCATATCAGTCATCTTGTCTTTTCCCAGCCTTTGAGCAAGCTCGGCAAAAACAACGTTGCATGACTGGGCAAGTCCCTCTTTCATCGTAAGTTCTCCGTGAACGTGCATACAGGTTATTTCTTTGCCGCCTATTTTCGTGCTTCCGTTACACGTAAAAACTTCGTCCTCAATACCGGGAATATTTTCAAGTGCCGCTGCCGCTGTCACTATCTTGAATGTAGAACCCGGTGTATATCGTCCTGCAAGAACCTTGTCTACATATACTCCGTCATATTCTGCCTCATTTTCTTCGGTTATTTCGGGCGGGTCAAGAGGGTCATATGTGGGAGTGCTTACACTGCATATAAATTCACCTGTCTTGTAATTGTATACGGCCACTGCTCCGTTGTATCCTTCAAGAGCATTGTATGCGGCATTACAGGCTTCCGCATCAAGATTAAGCGTTATATCGCTTCCTGTTTTTATGAATTTCGGCAGTCCAAGTCCGAGAATACAGTTGTAACCCGTCAGATTTGAACGGTAGGAGCTTTGTATCGCAGAGGAAACATTAAGACTGTCATCTCCCACAACGTGCATCGTTGAAAGCCTTGTAGTAAAATCACTGTTGTACAGCCTGAGATTATCCTCGGAATATGCAAGTATTACTCCGTTTCTGTCATATATCGTTCCTGCCGCCGAAAGTCCTCCGTTTCCCGAAAGATGTCCGTTGTAGGTGTGCTGTATCCACTGGCTTGAATCCGTAAACATTCTTACTATAAAAACAACTATACCTATTACTACGAGCAGTGCTATAAGAAGTACCATTGTAGTTCTTGACCTTGTTTTTCTCAAAGCTTCAGCCCCCTTTTATATAATATATTGATTAATGTAAGTCGGGTAACTGCGACAGCTCAGGTGCGGCGATTGCAGGTATACGCAGATAAATCTGCGTATACTGGAAAGTGCCTTTATTAAAAGGCACTTTCCACGTTAAAAAGCCTTCGGCTTTTTAACGCTGCAATCGCCGCCTGAGCTAACTCCCGAAAAGCAGCTAACTTTTATTTACTGCATATGTTCTTTCATCTGCGGCTTTTATGAAGGCAAGCAGACACCAGCACGAAATCATACTTGAACCGCCAAGACTTATGAACGGAAGTGTAACGCCTGTAAGCGGAAGAATATCGGTAGCTCCGAATACGTTCAAAGCTGTCTGAACCAGCATAAGACCTGCCGCACAGCACGCCGATATGGAATAAAATGTAGAGCGGCTTCTTGTGGTGATAGCTCTTGCATAAAAGACAAGTCCTATTATGCAGACGACAGTACATACAGCAATTACCAGTCCTATTTCCTCGCACATAAGCCCGAATACCAAATCACTTTCAGAGGCGAATATATATTTCAGATAGCCGTTGCCCATACCTACTCCTATAAATCCTCCGCTTGCGGAATAGGTAAGCACTCTCGCCTGCTGATAGCCTGTTGAGTCTGCAAGTTCAAAGCAGTGTCCCCATGCACTGAAACGGTCGGCTATGTACGGCTTGAACGAGAGAACGAAAACAGCTCCCAGTACAGCGGCAACCAAAGCAAGAATTACGGTTTTCAAATCTCCGCTTCGCATAAAGGCTATAAAAAGGAACGTACAGAAAAATATAAGTGCCGTACCCAAATCGCTCATAAGAAATAAAGCACCCACGCATATTACGGAAAATATTATGAAGTGCATAAGGTTTCCTTTTGTGAGAAGCTTGTCCAGAGCGGAAGCACTGACCAGTATATATATTACCTTTACAAATTCCGACGGCTGAACGGATATTCCGCCTATACTGAGCCAGTTTGCCGCACCGTTTGTCACTTTTGCAAAAAGGATATTTGCTCCCAGCAGAAGCACTGCAAGTATATAGAGCGGTATTCTCAGTTTTTCTATTATATCGGGGTTTTCTATGAATTTTATAATTATGCAGAAACATATCATACCGCATACCATAGCAACAGTCTGTACTATGCTTTGCCTGAAAACCTGTCTTACAAGAAGCATAACGCCTGTACCGCTCATAAATATAGCAAGAGCTTCCAGCTCAAAGTTCACACGTCTGAAAGCTTTCTTTGATATATAAAAAAATATCCACGACACGGCAGTAAACAAAGCCCATACGGAAAAGGGCTGAAAATCCCTTATTTCGTCACAAAGACTTCCCTCTACTGCAAGAAAAAAAAGAAACACCGAAATAAGAAGCATGAGCATCTCAGGCTTGATACTTGCCTTGTTTTTAGGCTTGTTGAGAAACCACGAGCCGCTTCCTGCTATCACATCATCGGTTCTTTTTACTATATACTCAGTATTTCCAAGACGGATTACATCATCTATCATAAGCTGTGTTCTTTCAACACTAAGACTTCCGTTTACATAAGTTCCGCTTTTTGAGCCTACATCATTTATGAACCAGCCTTCCTTACGTCTGAGAAGTACTGCGTGTTCACGTGATACTGTATCATCGGAAATAACTATATCGTTTCCCCTGCTCCTTCCGAGTGAGTTTTCCCAGTAAAGAACGGGCGTACTCTCTCCGGTATCTTTATTTACAAGCATAATCAGTGCGTTTTCATCTCTTCTGTGCCTTCTCATTGAGCTGAAACACTGAAATACTATTATTACCGCAAGTATAGGCAGAAGTAATCTTATCGTCAGAAGTGCCAGATCTATTACCGCTCCGAGATACGGCAAGTCAAACCAAGAAAAGAAATCCATAAATTCACACCTTTCCGCAGAAATTTTTTAAATGTTTACACTATCCCACAGCTAGATGATATTCTATAAATATACAAATGTCAAGAAACAGTATGTTAATAAAGGTTTAATGATTGATACTATTGCCTTTATATTGCATTTATATTGTATTTCCGACATATATCGTATCATCAATGGTCATTATCAATCAAAACAGTCCGTAATATACCTCTTAACTTTTTAATATTTGTTAAAAATATTAAAATATACATAGACAAAAAAACATAAAGAGTGTATAATATCTTAGGTCAATAACAGAAAGGATTGCTTTGCTATGAAAATATTTGGAAAAGCTGTTGCAGTTGCACTGGGTGCTTTGATGGTTGGCTCCGCAGTGAGCGGCTGTACACAGGCTACGGTATTCGGAAACTATCTTCAGGACTTGTCATGGTCATACAAGGACGATACTTCTACTATGACTATCGGCGACTATATCTACTATAACTACAGTGCTTATTACACTGCGTCCAATAAAGTAGAAAACGGTACGGGTGACTTCCTCGACCAAAAGCTTAAAGACGATGACGGCAAGGAAATGACTGCACGTGAATTTATTGCTCAGACTTCAGATGAAGCCTGTAAGCACTTTTTGTATGTAAACAAGACATTCAAGGATATGAAACTTAAACTCACAAGTGATGAAATCGCAAGCTACAAGGCAAATGCCGACCAGAACTGGACTTACGGAAGAAAAACCTTTGAAGCTTACGGTATAAGCAAGGATTCATTCATTGAGGCAGGATATGAAAATCCCGCAAAGCTCGAAGCTATATTCAAGGGACTTTATCAGGAGGGCGGCAAAAAAGAGGTTTCTCTTGACGAACTCAAAAAATACTATGAAAGCGAATATGTGAACTATAACTATATCAGCATTCCACTGTATGAAACAACTACCGATGACGAGGGAAAAAGCTCAAGTGAAAAGAAAAGCAGTGATGAGGTCAAGAAAATAAAAGCCAACCTTGACAAGTATGTAAAGGCTATCAATGACGGAACATCTTATGCCGATGAGGTCAAGGTGTATATGAAAGACTATGAAACAGAAACAGACCCCACTGTTTCAGCTACAAGTATTCTTAAGAATGCAGGTCTTGGCGAGGAAATCGAAAAAGCTTTTTCTGAAATGAAAGACGGAAACGCAAAATACATAACCGTTGGTGAGGACGGCGACAGTCCTATGGCGTACCTCCTTTACAGAGGAAACATAAAGGACGAATCAAAAAAGCTCGGCAGTGATGAAAGTCTCAGATACAGCACTCTTGTAAATATGAAGAGTGAGGAATTTCAGAAAGATGTCAAAGCTGCCGTTAAGAACTACAAGTGCGAAATAAACAAGGAAGCTGTTGAGAAATATCCGTCAACAATGTTTATCACAGAACCTCCCACAGAGGCAGCTACATCAGATGAAATTTCTGCCGATGCGGAAGTTCAGAGCTGATTTTCAACATAACCGTAAGCAATATATTTAAGCCTGCGTCAACGCTCTCACTGCGATTGCAGACCGTCAAAAGCTTTGCTTTTGACGAATACAAAGCGTAGCTTTGTATTTAACGACAGACTTCGTCTGTCGTCAGTCTGCAATCGCCACAGTGCTGACGCAGGCTTGTTTTTTGCGGGTTATAGTAAAAAATCACAAGAAAATTTAATATTGACAAAATTGTTTTTCCAATATAGAATTTATTTATAAACATCGTTGGCAGAAATGTCATTGTTTTACTTTACAATATAATTATAAAAATTCGTAGGTGAGTTATGATGAAATCCAAAAGAATACTTTCCCTGATAATGGCGGCGATTATGGTTGCAGGTATGGCATCATATACTGCTGTGAGTACATCGGCAGCTTTAACCGATACCTCTTTCAGTTACGGTACAGTTAATACTGATGTACGGATATTTTCCAATGAATATAAAACATCGGCATTTTACAGCAAGCTTACAGAAGCCATTGAAAAAAACGCAGGAAAGTCAAGTATGGAAAAAACTGCCGAAATTGCACTGTCGCAGCTTGGCTACAAAAATTATTCCACGGAAGGTATCGACATAGAACAGGCAAAAAAAGACGGTCTGCTCTGGACTGGTGTTGAAAAGCGTATGAACGCATCTAAAACAGGCAATACAGAATATACCCGCTGGGCTCAGCGATATGTTATGGACAGAAGTGAAAGCAGTCAGTATCTGGACTGTGACTGGTGTTCTATTTTTACAAGCTGGTGTATGTACCACGCAGGTTATTACAGCGATGCGGATTTAAAAAAATTCTATTATTCCTACTGTGCTGACCCCAGAATAGAAAGCGATGCTGATGCTTGGATAGAGGCGTTCAACTTTGAACAGGAAAACGTATGGTATACACCGCTTTCGGGCAAAAAAATTGATGCTTATGCAGGCTGGAATCATTATGTTCATACCAACGTAGACCCTTACGAGCTTCCGTTTAGAAAGGGCGGTCTGATATTCTTTTCATGGGACGGCTCGGGAAAATATTTCGACCATGTAGCGATTGTTCTTGAATACGACAAGCAGAACCATATACTGCGTTATATCAACGGCAACAGTGACGGCGAAGTACTTATCAGGGAAATGGATTTTGATGCCGAAGAAGAATTTTACGGTCAGCCCCTGATGAAAAATAGTGGTCGTATTATGGCTTATGCAGAATATGACGAAATCAAACCTTTTGTACAAAGAGCAATCAACGCAGAACAGACAGATATTGTATGGGATATAAACTCATCGTCAGGACTGAAATTACAGACGGACTCAAAATCTAAAAGAGTGTCAATCAGCGAAAACGGTCAGTATCTCGGTTCAAATATAGAAAGCAATATGCTGCTTTCCTACGGAAAGGTATCTGTCGGAAAATCTGAGCTGATACCCTTTGGTGAGGGCGTTCATAAACTGCTCTTTACTTTCGATGACGGTTCATGTGAAATTACCCTTAGAATTATTGATAAACAGAAAACAGAAATCAAACTCAATAAAACGGCTGTAAATATAGGTGTAAAGCAGAAATATACACTCACGGCTGATGTTATGCCCGTTGCTCAGAATATCACATGGTCAACCGACAACAAGGAAATTGCAACAGTAGATAAAAACGGTATCGTTACAGGAAAGAAAAATGGTATCGCATATATCACGGCAACCGCTCAAGACGGTACAACTGCTGTATGTAAAGTCAACGTCAAGAAAGTCCCTCAAAGTATAACACTGAACAGGGAAACACTTAAAATCAAGGCAAAATCCACCTATATTTTTACAAAAACAATTACTCCTAATTCAGCAACCTCATACAAGTGGACAAGCAGCAATCCCGATGTTGCCAGAGTATACAGCAACGGCAAAATTGTTACACAGAAAAAGGGTACAACTGTTATTACCGTAACCACTCACAACGGTAAAACTGCAAGCTGTACAATGATTTTCTCATTGTATAGCTATGACAATTAAAAGTTTTGTCCACTTTTTCAAAAGTGGTGGGGTCAAGGGGCAAAGCCCATTGTGGGATTTTTAAGGGCAAAGCCCTTAAACTCATCAAAATCCAAACAAAATTTGCTTTGCAAATTTTGACAGTAACTATTTCATTTTCAACCGCTCATCATGTAGAAATTATTTAAAAATCAAAAAATCGGCTATCCGTCAAATCAGATAGCCGATTTTTTCAAAGTACTTTCCTTTAATCTCATATCATCTGTTCAACAGATAAAGTGCCAGATTCAGATATCCTGCAAACGTTACCCATATCAGATACGGTATCTGTAAATAACCAGCAGTCTTGTTTATTCTGTAAAAGCTTACAACCATAACCAGTATAAGCATCCATAATATTACAAGCCATATGAACGCAAAAAGAACCTGCCCGAGATTAAAATATATCAAAGACCACAGGAAATTGAAAACAAGCTGAATCAGATATACACCTAATGCCGCAAATTTCTCCTCACTTTTTTCCATATATATCATATATGCGGATACACCCATAAGGAAATACAGTATTGTCCATACTACGGGAAACAGCCACGCAGGCGGCGACAGCGGCGGCTGTATCATTTCGGAATATACTCCGAAATTTCTCAAAGTAAGCAGACTTGCGATAAGTCCTGTTCCCATACTTATGGCAATACTTATTATGAATGCCTTTACATTTCTGATTATACCCATTGATTTACTCCCCTTTTTCTTATCTGTATAAAATTTATATGCCTGAGCCGCATAAAATAAAACAGTTGTCTTTAAAATATCCGCATATTTGTTCCGATGTTCTTTTTGCGTTGACCCTGCGGCAATATTATGCTATAATGAATGGGTGAGTAAATGTATTGAAAATTAAGGCATTAAAAAATCTCGTTACTGTCCGCACTTGTTAAAAGTGCGGCATAATGATATAATTACCGCAACACATTACAAATTATAAAATACAGGAGGTTATGCGGAATGTGCAAAAAGAAATATTACATCACAACGGCAATCGCTTACACTTCAAGAAAGCCTCACATAGGAAACAGCTATGAAGTAGTTATGACTGACGCACTGGCAAGGTATAAAAGATTACAGGGCTATGATGTTTTCTTTTTAACCGGAACAGATGAACACGGTCAGAAAATAGAGGAATATGCAAAGAATGCAGGAGTTACTCCAAAGGAATATGTAGACAAGGTTTCGGGTGAAATAAAGGATATATGCCGTATTCTCAATATATCCTACAACCATTTTATACGCACAACGGACGACTATCACGAAAAGGCAGTACAGAAAATATTCAGAAAGCTGTATGAACAGGGCGACATCTACAAAGGCTCTTATGAGGGTATGTACTGTACCCCCTGCGAAAGCTTCTGGACGGAGGCTCAGCTTGTAGACGGAAAATGTCCCGACTGCGGCAGAGAGGTAAAAAAAGCTGAGGAAGAAGCATATTTTCTGAAGCTTTCAAAATATCAGAAGCAGCTTGAGGATTATATTGAAAACAATCCTGATTTTATATATCCCGAACAGCGTAAAAAGGAAATGGTAAATAATTTTATCAAGCCGGGTCTGCAGGATTTATGTGTTTCAAGAACATCTTTCAAGTGGGGAATCCCTGTAGACTTTGACGAAGGTCACATAGTTTATGTATGGATTGATGCACTTTCAAACTATATCACCGCTCTAGGATACAGTCCTGACGGAAGCGGTGAAAACTATAAAAAATACTGGCCTGCCGATGTTCACGTTATAGGCAAGGATATTCTCAGGTTTCATACTATTTACTGGCCAATTATGCTGATGGCTCTGGGCGAACCCATTCCGAAACAGGTTTTTGCACACCCTTGGTTACTGTTCGGAACGGACAAAATGAGCAAATCAAGAGGCAACGTGATATATGCTGATGATTTGGTAAATTTAATCGGCGTTGATGCGGTAAGATATTATCTTCTGAGTGAGATGCCCTATACTTCGGACGGCTCAATAACATATGAAACCGTTTTCGAGAGATACAACTCGGATTTGGCAAATACTCTGGGAAATCTTGTAAACAGAACCGTTGCTATGAGCAACAAATATTTTGACGGTGAGATTAAAGCTCCTACCGCATATGAAGCCGTTGACGATGAATTAAAAGCCGCTGCTCTTAAAGCAGTATCGGAGCTTGACAGACTGCTGAGTGAATACAGAATGAGTGATGCACTTGACTCTGTAATGGCACTTGCAAGAAGAAGCAACAAGTATATTGACGAAACAGCACCTTGGGTACTCGCAAAGGACGAAAGCACAAAAGAACGTCTTGGAACAGTGCTTTACAATCTGCTTGAGTGTATAAGATATATAGCTGTGCTTATATCACCGTTTATGCCTGAAACTGCCGAAAAGATTTTTGAGCAGATAAATACAGATGTAAAGAATTATGAATCACTTGACAATTTCGGCGGACTTGAAGTCGGCGGAAAAGTAGGAGCGGCTGTACCACTTTTTTCAAGACTTGATTCAAAGAAGCTGCTTGATGATATAGCTCTTGCTGCCGCAAAGGCTCAGCAGGCGGAAAAAGCCGCAGTAAATACTGCAAAGGCTGAGGAAAAGCCCGAAATTTCAATAGATGATTTTGCAAAGGTAGAACTCAGAGTTGCAAAGGTCAAGGCTTGTGAGCCTGTCAAGAAAGCTAAAAAGCTTCTTAAACTAACACTTGATGACGGTACGGGTGAGCGTACAGTTGCCAGCGGTATAGCACAGTATTACAAGCCTGAGGATTTAATCGGTCATAATGTTATACTTGTAGCCAATCTCAAACCTGCAAAGCTCTGCTCAGTTGAAAGCTGCGGTATGATTTTGGCGGCTGACAGCGGTAATTCTGTAAAGGTTATATTTGCAGATGATATGGAAGTCGGTTCAACCGTAAGATAAAAGAATAAATTTTTGAAAATAGCAGGAGGTCGGCTGTTCGTTAATTGAACAGCCGACCTCCTTAATTGTGTAATGAAGTTGTTGTTAAAGGGCTGCCCGCCCTTTAAAATCCCGCCAAAGGCTCTGCCTTTGGAAACCGTGAACTTTTGAAAAAGTTCAATCAAAACTTTTCTGTTTTCTCCGTCATAGTTGCTGCTAAAAGGTAAGTATGTACGGATTTTTGTCTTTATCAAGAACTTTCAGATATTCCAAAACCATTTCCTGAGAAGTGCCGACACAGCCTGCTGTCGGTGAACTTGATATATGGAAAAATATAGCAGAACCCTTTCCCTTTTCTATCGGTGACATATTGAAGTTTATGACAAAGCCGTACTCATAATTCTGAATATCTATCATATGCTCGGCACTGTTCCAGTCCATATTTACACCGTTTTTTAAATCCACCTTCTGATTATAGTAAGCCGAATTTGGGTCATCTACCCAGTATATATCCTGTGTAATCTCGAAACTTTCAAGACCTGTTGTCGGCTTATTGTGAATATAGAAAGCTTCTCCCACAGGGAAAAGTCCTTTCGGTGTCTGCCAGCTTCCCTCAAAGGATTTATCACTTACACCTGCTGCACCTACATAACCTGATGTTTCAAGCTCCTCAATATTATTCCATATGCCGTTTTTATCTTTTTCAAACATACTTAGCTGTGCGGTATTGTAATTGGATTCCACAATTATAAGCTGACTGCATTTATTTTTCTGCAATTCATCAAATGAATGTCCTGTATCGGATAAAATCATACTTAAAGCATCATTTTGTCTGCTGTCGGGTACAGAGGATACTGCCGATGAAGAACTTCCGCTGTCTGCATTGGTTGTGCTTTCGGGCGGTACTTCGGGTTCTTTGTGATTATCATTTACCTGAGAATTATCCTCCTGAGAAGAATTATTCTGAGGTACGTTGTTCTCTGCATTGTTTTGGTCGGTATTGCCTGATGTTGCCGTCTGAGAAGCCTTTTCCTTTGCTGTACCTTTCTGAGTGGCTTTTTCTGATGCAGATGTATCTTTTGTTGATTTTTCCTTTTTGTTTTCCGATGTTTTTTTTGTGACTTCCGTTTTCTCGTCATCATCAGACTTCGACGGTATATTCACCTTGAAAATCTGTTTATTTTCGGAAAGCTGTCCGACAAGCACAGTACCCGAAAAGGATACGGCAAATAAAAGAAATATCACCGCAATAACAAGTATGGTTTTCTTAGTGTTCATTTTATGAAACTCTCCTTATTTATTTTATCTGTATATGGGGGTTTTTGTCTGCATCAAGGTAGGACAGCAGCGTACTCATATCTCCTGACGAAATATCTATGCAGCCAAGTGTGGGAGAAAGAGCACCGTTTCTTCCGCATATTGTTATAACCGAGCCTTTGCCCTTTACAACATTGTCGCTTGTGTAGCCGTCACCGTTATGCTCAATGAATATCAGTGCGGAATCATAGCCGTCAAGTATCGTATTTCCTATGCTGTCAACACTGTTTATGCCGGACGGAAGATTTGACTTGTCCTGTATTGTGTTATAGTACTGTGAGTTGGGGTCATCTACAATACAGGTATTACGGTCTACATAATGAACGTTCATATTTGTATTGATGCTTTTTGCGGTAAATACAACACCAAGCTTGAATATACCTTTTGGCGTTACAGATTTTCCTTCGCCGTAATTCTCTCCTATGCCGTTTTTACCCATACTTGCCGAACACGCAAAAATAGTTTTCCATTCGCCGTTATTAAGCTCTTTAAGCTCAAATGTACCACGGCTTACACTGGAGCTTCCCTCATTTGTTACAACAATCTTCTGAGAATATCTTGCTCCCTTTGAAACCGTAAGCGTGACGGTATCTTCTTCGGAAACCTCAGAGCCTGACGGAATATCCTGCTTTATGACACGATTTTTTTCTATCCTGTCACTGTATTCGTATTCAATCTCAACCTTTATTCCCTTTGCTTCGAGAGTACGTCTTACATCTCCGTAATTTTTATTGGCATATGATTCCAGCCTGATTGTCGGCGGTTCTGTAGGAATTTCTGTGGGAGCTTCCGTAGGTGTTTCGGACTTTGACGAATCCTGTTCCGATGAAGAAGTACCGCCGTTATCGTCAGTCAGTGAGCTTGAAAGTTTATTGTCAATATTGCTGAGTACTTCCGAATTTTTATCGCTTGCAAGCTTGAATATAAATATTCCTAAAACAACAAGAAGTATTACGGACAGTAAAATTATTACAACAATAAGAGCCGTATTGCTTTTTTTATCATTCTGTACGGGTTCGGGCTTGGTAACGGGCGGATTGTATATGTATGATGGCTGCTGCAGAATATTCTGCATATTTCCGTAATAATCAGGGTTCATATTATTCTGATTGAACTGCCCGTTTCCGCCGTTAATATTTCCGTTATTGAACTGCCTTGTCTGATTGTTCATATTGGAAAAGCCGTCATTATAGTCATTGTAGTTTTTATAATTATTATAGTTATTGAACTGATTATTGTCTGGGGAAAAATTCTGCTGCTGATTTGGTCTTAGTACAACAGTTTCATCAAAATCATTGTTGTTGAGCATATGAGTAATACTGTTACCATTCTGACAGGCGGTAAGAGCAGTTAAAAGTTCTTCGGGTGTCTGCCAGCGGTCTGACGGAGAAAACGCACAGGCTTTCATAATCACTGCCGCAAGCTGAGAGTCTGAACATCTGCACGGAGCAGGAAATCTCTCACCGCTCAGCCGCCTGTTTATTGCCTGCTCATATTCCGTATTGCTTATTGCAGACTTGTCGGGCAGAAGGGGAATCCTGTTATTGTTCAGAAGTCGGTAAAGAACTATTCCGAGAGAATATATATCGGCTCTTTTGTCAACGGGAGAATGGCGTACAATTTCGGGTGACATATATGTATATGTGCCTCTTGCGGACATACTCTGACTTTTAAGTATGCTTTTGGCTTCGCCGAAATCTCCTAGCTTGAACTCGCCGCTTTTGGAAACAAATATATTTGCAGGCTTTATATCCCTGTGAAGTATATTGTTCTCGCTGAGAACCTTCAGAGCATTGCTCATATCTATGCCGAGCTTTATTACCTCCTGTTCGCTCAGTTCCCCGTTGTTCATATAAAGCGTAAGCGGTGTAAGATACTCCATTCTTATGAATATATCATATCCTTTTTCATCTTTTCTTTTGAAAACGGTATGATCCTCGTAAAGTACTATGTTCTGTTTTCCTCTGAGTCTGTAGTTTGTATCTATTTCGGCAAGCAGCTTTTTGAGCATAGTTTCATAGTAAACCGTTATCGAGCCTGTATCCTGAACAAAGCCCTCACTTATAATATCCTGTTCGGAAACGCTTTCACCCGGAATTTGTATATGCTTTATTGCCGATTCGTAGCTTCTTCCAAATTCGCTGTAGGTGGCACGGTATACCTTTCCGAATGAGCCTTTCCCTATAAGCTCCTGTACCTCCCACTTTCCCCACAGAGGGGCAAATTCTGATATGTCTGACATTTAAACACTACCTCTTATCTGTAAAAAAATAAATTCAGAAATATAATTCCTGCGGCAATTCCTGCACATACGGCAATAATACAGCCTGCTGTAATCAATGCAGCTTCTGCACCTGATTTTTTTCTGTTGCCATAGCTTTGCGGCATATTATAACCGTTCTCTGTAAAGTGCGGCGAAGCACTTTCGTTTTTGGTATTATTATTGTAAAAGTTTCCTGCCGTAAAATTCGGACTGTCCGCATTACGGAGCTTCTCATCAAGATTTATCGTAGCGTCAAGCTCTTCATGGATACTGTTGTTATAGTACAATTTCGGGTTATTATCCTCTTTCAGCAGTACTGTATCATCATTTTCATAATATACGTCCTTTACTTTTTCCTGTCGGCTGTCATTTCTTTTATAGAATATAACCACAACCGTTACATTATCCTTACTGCCGTTCTGCATAGCAGAAAAAACAAGCTCGTCCGAAACCTTGAAAGGATTTTCATTTCTGATTATGATATCGGCAATCATACTTTCGTCAAGGGCATCTGTAAGACCGTCTGAACAGATGATGACCGCATCATTCGACTGTAAACTGACAGGCTCGGAAATGAACGGAGATATTATGAACTCCTCGGGAAAAACTCCGAGTGCCTGCGAAAGCTGATGACGGAGTTTATCTGTTTTTGCCTGTTCGGGTGTGATAACTCCCATTTCTACAAGATTTGCAACTACACTATGATCCTTTGTCATTTGTTTTACCTTACCGCTGCGGAAAAGAAAGCATTTACTGTCACCTACGTTGTAAAATGAAGCTGTATCATCTTTTATATCCGCAATAGCAATGGTAGTTCCTATGCTCTGACCACGCTTTCTCATTTCATCGCATATCAGATTGTTTGCTTTATCAACATAATCATATATATTTTCATCGTTTATGCCGCCATCTTCTGTTTTGAAGTCACACAGCGTTCTCACGGCATAGTCCGAGGCTACATCTCCGAAGCTTTCGCCGCCCATTCCGTCCGCTACGGCAAATACACCTTCATCAAAGCTACCCTCAGCGGTTATATGCTTTTGAGTGTAATTTTCTATAAATTTACCGTTTATATAAAAATTATCCTGATTGTTCTTGCGTACAGTTCCCGTATCTGAGCTTACAGAAACGATAAGTTTTTTTTCCGACATAACAGCCTCCCTGTAAATCTTTATAATCTCATGATATTTTTCCGAAACAATCTGTAAATATTCCTTAAATACCTTATTATGTTACCATTAAAATCATTTAATTTCAACATTTTAACAAAATATATAGCATTTATTATCACTTTATGATGTCTTTTGAACCTTTTTGATAAAAAGGTGAATGCTGAATTTTATAACTGTTAATAACTCCCTCTGAAATTCAGGCTATCCGAATTTCAGAGGGAGTTTTCAGTATAATCATTTTCTATTTGTATCTGCCTATACGCTTCTTTTTATTTACCGAAATTATTCCGCCCAAAGCTCCTGCACAGAGCAGTGCCACAAGCTTTGTCACGGACATTACCGAAATATTTTCTGTACAGGTAATAAGTCCTGTAACAAATATTACAACAAAAATCATAAGTGCCGTCAGCACTCCCACAATAAGACCTTTTTCTTTATATATTCTTACGGCGATATAGCTTCCTGCAAAAGCCGAAAAAGCTCCTGCAATCTGGAGCAGAATATATGCGGCACTTGTCGGAAGATGTTCTGTTTTCAGAAAAACAAATGACATAAGAATAAGTATGATACTGCATATGAATATTCCTGCCGCCGCACCTATGGCTGTTGCCTTCAATAATTTTATTACCGAATTTTCCCTGTACATATCCCGAAACCTCCCGATACAGCTTATACTGTCTTAGTATTAAATAGATATTCTGCTATACACAGGTTTATGCTTTGTTTTAAAGTATTGCATATCACAAAAAGCCCCTGACGAATGAATGTCAGAGGCTTTTCTGCTATAAGTTAGACTCAGGGCTTTTTATTTTTATTCTTACTTTTGCTCTTACCCTGCGGAGCTTCTGTAACCTTACTCTCCGTATTTTCCTTTTTCCTGATACTTTCTCTCATAAGCTTATCGGGAAAATCAGGTATAGGCATTACAATACTGCGGTTCTTCTTTTTTACAAGCCAGAACTTTTCAAAAATTATCAAAGCTGCAAATACCGCAATTCCTCCGAAGAACATAATCAGGGCTATTCCAAAGCCTTCGGGGAAATATCTGAATACAACCTTATGCTCTCCCCTTGTCAGATTCAACGCAACCATTGCATTGTCTGCCACAGGGACGATTTCTGCTTCAACATCATCTACATAAGCCTTCCAGCCTTTTTCATACGGTATGGAAGTAAACATAAGTCCGTCATTTTTAACCTTGATATTTCCCGTTATTTCAGATGTTCTTAAATCGGTTATATCATAAAGCTCGTCATTAAGCTCCTCATATCCCTGCTTATAGAGAGCCTCGTCAAATTCGCATACCCACACATTACAGTTTCCTGATGTTCCCAGTGAATACGGTATCTTTATCTTTATCTGGTCGCCCTTGTTGAATACTCCTACCGATATGATATAGGGAAAACGTATCTCGTATCTTTTTTCAACTGCCGTTGCTCCGAGTATATTTACGCAGTTGTTTTCGCAGTTTTCACAGCGTGTATAAGCATATACAGGTGTATTGTCATTACTTACCGTATAGGTAAGTGTAAGAGTACCCGAATCCGATGTGGCATCGCAGTAATACTTATAATTATCCAGAATACTTACGGGAAAACCTGTAGAAAGCGGCACTGCTGTCATAGGAATGAATATATCCTTGTTTATTCCCGTGGCCTTTGTAAAGAAGCTGTTCTGTGCATCAAACGGTGTAGAAGCCTCTTCTCCGTCCTTGTTCAGCTTGTAGTCGAAATCCGCCAGAGCTGATTTTGTCATAAAGCCGAGTGAAAGCGGTGTACTGTTTTTATATGAATTTGCTCCGCCTGTGGATTCAAGCAAAGACCAGTTTCTTGTATTTGCTGCTTCGGAACGTCTTGCAAGCATATACTTTATATTCAGTATGGAGCTTGTCAGAGGTGAAGTTTCGCAATAATAATATCTGTTTCCTGCGTCCCAGCCAATCATACCCATTTCATTTACAAAATTTGTTATGGATTCATTTACCGTTGACGAGAAAAGCGAAACTCCGTTATATCCGTATATTGTAGCATCATTTATCGTATAGTTCTGCTGCATTTCCATTCTGTAGAACGGAGAATTATCCTGACTTTCTATATTTCCCTTGAGCTGCTGTATCGGCTCATTCTGGTCGGGATAGCCTTCACGTGATGTTACACGAACCGTCTTTACTCCGAGGAATGCTCCCGAAACCATTTCCGCAAGCATTATAACAAACATACACCACACGGCAGGCTGTTTTGGCAGAAGCTTTACATTTTTAAGAGCAGCTATTGCAATATAGGAAAGCGTAGCCGCAACAGTAGCTATTACCGCCGTGAGGTCTGTTTCCTGACTGTCGGGATTTACGGTCTGAGGGCCTACATATGCAAATACTATAAACACCGAAGCCGTTACCGCTATTATAAACAGGTCAAAGAAGTCCATTT
The DNA here is from genome assembly GCA_900316025.1 of uncultured Eubacteriales bacterium. Lineage (GTDB taxonomy): Bacteria > Bacillota > Clostridia > Oscillospirales > Acutalibacteraceae > CAG-964. The sequence goes on along the minus strand of ONBJ01000041.1, from coordinate 8,542 downwards.
CATCAAGAAGCAGAAAAGCACGGTACGCCATACATACCAGAACAAAGCTTATCAGGAACGAAAATCTGTAGGGCAGCATATTCGGCAGATGAAAACCATGAATAATAAAATTAGGCAGCTTGAATACGCAGCAGTACATAAAGAACACAAGTACGCATATGCTTACTATTTTTTCACGCAGTGAAATTTTTCTGCATAAATAGAAGAATGACGAAAGAAGCACGCATATAAATCCGCAGTATATATTGGGAAGTCCCTCTTTGTCAGTCGGCTTTGTGAAAGTAACTGTATTTCCCAGAATATCGGATATATACTGCAAAAGCTTTTCATCATATTTCCAGTCATAAATATCTGTGAAAAGTGGCATTGTATTTTCCATACTGTGGGTATTCTGAAGTGCAAACACGGCAGGAAGCATAAACAGCATACCTATGCAGAGTGCCAGCAGTGAAAAACCTGCCATAGATACAAGCCTTGTAAAGAAAGTCTTTACTCCCGGCTTTGATATTACCATAACAGCTATGAACACGATTACCATAAATATACATACAAAAAATCCTATATAGTAGTTGGTAATCATTGTCAGAGCAAGTGCTATGACATAAGTCTTATACTTTCCGTATACAAGCAGAGAGTACGCTCCCGAAACAACAAGCGGAAACAATGCTACTGCATCAAACCATATTACGTTCCAGTAGTAACCCATTGTAAACGCACTCAGCGAAAACAGAAGTGAAAAGAATACTATTGAAAAATCATTTTTCCTGAACACATTTCTGAGAAATACCGCAGTGAACATTCCTGCACAGCCTATCTTGACCATAAGGGATACTGTAATTGCTTCTCTCAGAAGCTCCTTCGGAACAAACATAAACAGCAGATTAAGCGGACTTGCAAGATAATACGAAATCAACGCTATATAGTTTGTACCCAGTCCTGTTCCCCACGACCACAGCATCGACGAACCTTCATGAAGCTTGTCATAGAAGTTACAGTAGAACGGATAGTACTGCTGCCAGAAATCAGTAACCAGTATCTGCTGGTCGCCGAACGGATATACCTCAAAGCTTGCAAATGCAATACCCATTATAAGAAAAGGCAGTGCAAACGCAGTTATGATAAAACGCTGTTCAAAAATCCAGTCTTTGAAAAACGTTTTTTCCTTTACGGGCATATTCACCCGTACAGAACTATTCATAGTGTATCAGTCCTCTCTATAATATTTCATAAAAAATACAATACAGTTCATTTTAGCACATTATGAGTATCCAGTAAATAAACAACATTGTAACTTAACAATTTTTTTGCTTTTATACGGTAAAAATTATAATTTATGTATTCACCCGAAAGAAAAAGCACCACGGATATTGCGGTTGTCCGTAGTGCTTCTCTGTTCTTTGTTTAAAGTTTTGAGGGGTATATTTTTTGAGGAGGGTAGAACATTTAACATACTCTGACGGTGCGGCTCCGTCATTGAGTATGCCTAGATAATAAGCTTTACTTGTGAACCTCATATGAATAATTATTTAAGTTTTGTAAAAGCTAATGTGAATAATATGTCATAATCTGTAAATATTTGCACAATAAAATTTAAAACAAATGTTTGACGTTCACTTCAAAATATGTTATAATATACTCAAACTGAAGGGAGTGTAAAATATGGCAGAGCTTTCAAAAAGTCAGCAGAAAATTCTTGATTTTATCCGCAATTCCATACAGGAGGGTATTTCACCTTCTGTGAGGGAGATTTGTGCAGCTACCAATCTCAAATCCACGGCTACAGTACACAGTCACCTCAAAACACTGGAGGAAAAGGGTCTTATTGTACGTAATCAGGGTTCAAACCGTTCCATAAGACTTACAGATGACAACACATCACTTATTCCCGTTCTCGGAAGGGTTACGGCAGGAGTTCCCATACTTGCAATAGAGGACGTGGAATGCTACATACCTATAAACGAGCGTATACGCAGGGGCAGGGAACTGTTTGCACTCAGAGTTGTCGGGGAAAGTATGATAAACGCAGGCATTCTGGATAATGACATTGTTGTGGTTCACAAGACACCGACAGCAGAAAACGGTCAGATTGTAGTTGCTATGATAGACAACGAGGCAACCGTAAAAAGATTTTATAACGAAAACGGCCGCATACGGCTTCAGCCCGAAAATGACGCATTCCAGCCTATAATAACAGATGAATGCTCAATACTCGGACGTGTTATATCCGTTGTGAGATATTACTGAAGTCCTTCTTTTCAAGTATCTTAGTATTCGGCAACGGAGGTGATGAAATGGCATTGATTGATATAAAGCAGCTTCACTGTCCGCAGTGTGCTTCAAAGAACCATATACACGTCTATAAAAGCATAAACGCTCAGGAGGACGTAAATCTGAGAGATAAGATACTTTCAGGACAGCTTTTTGATTTTTACTGTCCGTACTGCGAATACAGAGCAAGACTATACTATCCGTGTCTTTATAATGACGTAAAAAATAAATTTATGGTCTATTTCATACCCGGTATAGAAAAAGGACAGATTACAGACAGAGCCGTTGAAATAGAATTTGAAAATATGCCGAAGATAACCAAAAGAATAGTTCCTACATTCAATGAATTCCGTGAGAAAATAATAATATTTGAGGCTGAGCTTGACGATATGGCAGTAGAGCTTACAAAATCCGCTGTTGCCGGAGCTGTGCATAAGAAAAAAAATATGGACGCAAGCGAAGGATATTTCTCCGTTTACAACAAGGAGGACAATATAATCGGATTTACGTTTTTTCTCGGAGCTGAAAAAGAACCCTTTACTCAGACAACAAAGCTCGATGTCTATAAAAAATCCTGGAATATAGTCAGCCGTCTTGGAAAAAAAGAACGTTCTATGAAAGGCTTTATAAAAATAGACAGAGCGTGGGCAGACAATATACTGTTCAGATACCAGCGGTACGGCTTTGATACAATGTAGAAGTCTGCTGTTAAGCAAAATCCATAAAGTTTAGGTCAAGCCTTTTCAAAGGCTTGAGGGTCAAGGGCAGAGCCCTTGCGGTTTCCAAAGGCAGAGCCTTTGGTCAGGATTTTAAAGGGTGAAACCCTTTAACTATACTAACACGGAATGTGATGGATTATGAAAAAACTTTCAATAGGTATTCTGGCACACGTTGACTCGGGAAAAACTACTCTTTCCGAAGCACTGATGTACTGCTCAGGCAACATAAACAAGCTTGGAAGAGTTGACCACAAAAATTCATTTCTTGATAACTTTGAGCTTGAACGCAGCCGAGGCATTACCATATTCTCAAAACAGGCTGTGATGAAATACAGGGATACCGAAATAACCTTGCTCGATACCCCGGGACACGTTGATTTTTCCTGCGAAACAGAAAGAGTTCTGCAAATTCTTGACTATGCAATACTTGTAATAAGCGGAACGGACGGAGTTCAGAGCCATACCTGTACACTATGGCGGCTTCTGAAAAGATACAATGTGCCTGTATTCATATATGTAAACAAAATGGATATGGACGGTGCGTATAAGGAAAAAATAATATTCGAACTGAAAAACAGACTAGGCGAAAACTGTGTTGAATTTAAAGCCGAAAATACAAATGATGACTTTTACGAAGCGGCAGCACTGTGCGATGAAGTACTGCTGGAGCAGTACTACGATAAAGGAAAGCTTGATATTGACAGTATTGCACGTGCAGTAACGGCACGGAAAATATTTCCGTGTCTGTTCGGTTCTGCCCTGAAGCTGGAGGGCGTAACCGATTTGCTCGATACCATATGCACGTATTCCGAAACACCCGTATATAAAAATAATTTCGGAGCTAAGGTTTTCAAAATAAGCGAGGACAAGCAGGGAAACCGTCTTACTTTCATCAAAGTAACAGGCGGCAGACTTAATGTAAGAGATATTATAAACTCTCCTAAAAATACAAATTCTGAAAAAGTAAATCAGATAAGAATATATTCGGGCGAAAAATATATTTCTGTAGAATCAGCAAGGGCAGGAACAGTCTGTGCGGTTACAGGCATAACCTTTGCTCATTCTGGCGACGGACTTGGCGAAGAACAAAATTCCTTTCTTCCTTTATTAGAACCTGTTCTTACCTACAGCGTAAATCTTCCGTCAGGTACAGATGCTCATACCGCACTTAAAAAGCTTAAAATTCTTGAAGATGAAGACCCTCAGCTTAACGTTGTATGGAATAACCGTCTTTCCGAAATTCAGATTAACGTTATGGGAGAAATTCAGCTTGAAGTACTGAAAAGCATTATATATCAGCGATTTGGCTTCAATGTCACTTTCGGCAGCGGAAGCATAGTATACAAGGAAACCATAAAAAACAAAGTCGAGGGTATCGGACATTTTGAGCCGCTCAGACATTACGCAGAAGTACACCTCATACTCGAGCCTGCACGAAGGGACAGCGGAATTTCCGTAACCTCTGTCTGCAAAGAAGATACTCTTGACAAAAACTGGCAAAGACTTATTATTTCCCAGCTTTCCGAAAAAACACATATCGGAGTGCTTACAGGCTCACCGCTTACAGACGTAAACATAATTCTGACCTCAGGCAAGGCTCATTTGAAGCATACGGAGGGCGGAGATTTCAGACAGGCGGCATACCGTGCCGTAAGACAGGGTCTTATGCAGGCTGAAAGCGTACTGCTTGAACCTGTGTATGAATTTACTCTCGAAGTCCCTGTTGAAAATACAGGCCGTGCTATGTCGGATATTCAGCGTATGTACGGCAGCTTTGACAATCCTCAGAACAACGGCGAAACTTCCGTTCTCATGGGAACAGCTCCTGCCGTATGTATAAACAGCTACATCAATGACGTAAATCAGTATACACACGGCAAAGGAAAGCTTGCATTATCCCTTAAAGGATATGAGCCTTGCCACAATACAGACGAGGTTATCGCCAGTATCGGCTATGTATGCGATGGTGATACGGAAAATCCTGCCGACTCTATATTCTGCTCACACGGTGCAGGCTATAAAGTAAAATGGAACGATGTTCCAAATCATATGCACCTTCCCTCATCACTTAATGATGAAAAAAAACATACCGAAAATGACGCTCCGTCATATATTCCATCTGTAAGAAGCTCACGTTCTTCATTCGATATTTTTGCCGATGACAAGGAGCTTATGGCAATCTTTGAAAAAACCTACGGTGCAATCAAAAAAGATAAACGTACCGCATTCAGTTCGGCAAAAGATGAAATAAAAAAGGAAAAATCAGCTTCCGATGAAGTATATAAAAGAAAGAAAACAAAAACCTACTCAGGAAAAGAGTATCTTCTTGTGGACGGCTATAATGTCATATTTTCGTGGGACAACCTAAAAAAAATTGCTTCCGACAGTCTGGATACTGCCCGAAATACGCTTATAAATGTTCTGTGCAACTATCAGGGATATAAGAAATGTGAGGTCATACTTGTTTTTGACGCTTACAGGGTAAAAGGACAGCACAGGGAAATCGAAAAGGCAAACAATATAAGCGTTGTCTACACAAAGGAAGCTGAAACAGCCGATATGTACATAGAAAAGGTTACGCATTCCATAGCAAGGGACAATAAGGTAAGGGTAGTTACTTCTGACGGTGACGGTATGGAGCAGATTATTATAATGGGCAACGGTGCATTGAGGGTTTCGTCAAACTCATTCAGAGATGAAGTAAAGCAGGTTGAGCAGGAAATACGGTCTATTATAGAAAAAACAATATGATGTGAGTATATGCACACCGCACAAGGATAACACAACATCTGTGGCAATATCCTTGTGCGGTGCTGTATTATATGGTTGTGATATGTACGTCAGCAGACTGTTTTATAAAGCCGCATTGTAAATCGTTTTGTGCAAAATAAATTTCAAAAAATGTATTTTTTTGTTGAAGTTTATGGTATAATGAAGAAAACGTTGAAACGGAGTGATTGAAGTGGCAGCAAGGCAGGGATATAAATTACCTAAAATGACAGACCCGAAAAGATTTGAACAAATGGTCAAAGATTGTGCAAATAAAAAATATGACAAAACGTTCAATTTATACGGAAGAACAGGTCAGAACCAGCATGGAATAGACATTTACGCTATTGATAAATTTGAAGAAGTAATACAATGCAAAAATTATACAACCAACGATATAAAAGCATTGAAAAATGATATTAATGGAGATTTTAAAAAAGCCTGTGACTATTTTTGTCAAGAAAAAGGTTGGCAGTTCACACGTTTTATAGTTGCTACCGCTATTGATAAAGATAAAAAGGGTGACGATATTATTATTGAACATAATTTGGAAAGTAATATTGAAATAGAATTTTGGTTTTGGGAAGATATACAAGATATGGTACTTGAAGATACCAATTTGCTTATAAAGTATTATGAGAATTTTGTTATTGATTTAAATGAATTAAAAATAGTCAGTACTGATAACCAAGCCTATGCTGACAGTTTCAGTAAAACCTTATTTTTGCATACGAAACCAGAGGACAGAAAAGTAAATCTTTGCAATCTGTTTGTTATGCCTAAGTATAAAGTATACGAAAGTGATGAACCTCAAACAGACCTTGAAGATAAGCTTGTCAGCTTTTTGAACAGCGATACACAGTTTTTATTCATAGAGGGCGATGCAGGCTGCGGAAAAAGTACGCTTGTAAGCTGGCTTAACTATAATAACTTAAAATCAGATGATGACGAAACAAAAATAAATATTTTTAAAGACATACACGTCATTACTATTCGTTTGCGTGATTTGGAGAAAATAATAAGTTCAGAAAAAAGTCTGATAGATTCTATTTTACAACGTATGAATCTTGATTCCTATGAAGATATGGAAAGTAGATTTCCAAAAGCTGTAATGATACTTGATGGCTTTGATGAACTGTGTATGATTGAAGGTATCAACAATTATAATGAATTAATAGAAGAACTCGAAGAAATCGATTTAAAAGGATATAAATATATTATAACATCACGTCCTCACTACATAAAAATTGGAATAAAGCTTTCATATGAACGTATCACTTTGCAGCATTTTGATGAAGAAAAAAGGAAAGAATGGATAACACATTATACCTCTCCTGATTACTGTGGGCAGAGTTTAAATGATGAAATACAACAGTATATCGTTGATATTAATGATGATACAGATTCTGCTATATGTGATACACCAATGACACTGTATATGCTTGCAGCAAATAAGGAGATAAATAGAAATATAGAACTGACTAGAAACAGTTGGGAGTTATATCACCAAATATTTTATAATGAATTGTTGGATACAGATTATAATAAAATGTTCGGCAGAAAGCACAGACATAGGGCATACAGCAAAAAAAATCTTCTTTATAGAATTACAGAAGAAATTGCCTATAATATGTATCTTTCAAACAATAATCAGTTTTATGTTTCGTCAGGTGAGTTGAAAGAAATTATAAATAAGCTTGTTGGAGATAATACACAGTTGAAAAATATGGATTATCTTATAGAGCAGTGTTATGCCCTGTGCAACTATTGGAAAGAAACAGGTGACGGTGCAGTAGAGTTTTATCACAACAATATACGTGACTTTTTCCTTTGCGAGAAAATTTACAGTGAACTCAATGCAATCTATAATCTGCGTGATACCCCAGAGAATAAAACAGATAAAATTATAAAGTTTTTCCTTAAATTTAAAAAAGCACCTTTACAGGATATGGTATGCAAATTTATTTTGCTGCGTGCTGAAAAAGACGTTGATAATAGCGATAGCTTTGTATATCAGGAAAAAGAAATGCGTTTATTGCCGCATTTCTTTGAAAAAATGCTTACAAACGGAAAATTGTATGATAACCTGAATGAAGATAAGCATATTCAGGCTGTTGTCAACATTCTTTCCTGTGCGGCACAAGTTTACAGGCATATCTACGAACCGGTACTTACACAAACAGGCGAACAATATGTAAAATGGTGGAACGATGTTGATAATATAAATCAAAATTCCGACATAATTAAATATTTGTTCAAAGCTATATTTAATCATAAATTTATGGCTATAAACGGAAAAATATCAAACAGAATTGATTGTTCAGGTGTAGATTTAAGAGGAACTGATTTAAGAGATGCAGACTTAAAATCTACAGATTTAAGAGATGCAGATTTAAGAGGAGCAAATTTGAAAGGAGCAAATTTAATTGGAGCATGTTTACAAAGTGAATATTCAAAAAATACACCTTTAAGGGGTTCACATTTAAGGTTTGTAAATTTAAGAGGGACTGATTTAAGCAGTGCAATTTTAAGAGATGTAAATTTAAAGGGTTTAGATTTGAGAGGGGCTGATTTAAGAGGGGCTGATTTAACAGGAGCAACGTTAACAACTACACTTTTATTAAATGCAAATTTAATAGATGCTCGTTTAACGGGAGCCTACTTAATAAATACGTATTTAGAAGGGGCTAATTTAAAAGTAGCTAACTTAAATGGTGCTTATTTAAGCAATGCAAAATTAATATATGCAGATTTAAGAGGAGCTGATTTAAGAGGAGCTGATTTAA
>ONBJ01000085.1 GCA_900316025.1 uncultured Eubacteriales bacterium | reverse complement strand
TATAGGAATATTGCTGATTTATTTGATATGCTTATCGCCTGATATTTTTGTGCATTTTTACAACACTTTATTAAATTTGCTCATTTATAGATACAATAACATTATTATAAAAGTGACGAAAAGCCAACGGAAAAGGAATTCTCCGTTGGCTTTTTGGACTTTAATGGATATTACTCAAGATTGTTCAGTAAAGTATCCAGTACATCAAAGACGAGCATTTTGTTTTTATCAGACAGTTTTTCAATTTTATCGGAAAGTTTTGCTTCCTTGTTTCTGTGTCCCGAAGTAATGACATCTTCAAAAATATCGTCTGCTGAACATTCCAGAGTGTTCATAATGGCAATCAGCTTTATAAATTGCTGTAACCCATAAGACTTTCGTCAACTTCCTTGGCACAATCACGACCATCACGGATTGCTCTGACAACAAGCGATTGTCCTGAATGAACATCACCTGCGGCAAAAATTTCGGGAATATTGGTAGCGTGTTTTCCTTGTTGTGTGGCAATGTTGCTTCTTTTGTCTGTGGTAACACCGAAAGCCTCTGTAACATAATTCTCACTGCCTAAAAATCCTGCTGCAATCAGTACTAATTCTACATCGACAGTGTGTTCACTGCCGTCAACAGGTTTCATAGTAATCCGTCCGCTGTTTTCATCTTTTTCAAGGGAGAGGTCAATCAGTACCGCACCATATAAATTTCCCTGTTCATCTTTCAGAAATTCTTTTACGGTAGTCTGATAGATTCTCGGGTCACTTCCGTATACGGTGATAGCTTCTTCCTGTCCGTAGTCCGTTTTGCAGACTCTTGGGTATTGTGGCCACGGGTTGTTTTCGGCACGGGTTTCAGGTAATTTCGGCATCATTTCCAGTTGAATAACCGATTTTGCTCCATGTCGTACGCAAGTTCCCACACAGTCGTTACCCGTGTCACCGCCACCGATAACCATAACATTTTTTCCGTTTGCCGAAATATAACTTCCGTCCTGTAAATTGTTGTCCAGCAGTGCCTTAGTGGTAGATTTGAGAAAGTCCACCGCAAAATAAATACCTTCCGCATCCCGTCCCGTGACATTGATGTCACGGGGATTTGATGCACCGCAAGCTAAAACAACCCTGTCAAAACTATTCAGTATTTCTTCAGCACTTATATCCTTGCCTACATCGGTATTTGTCCTGAACACAATACCTTCTTTTTCCATAATACTCACTCTGCGTTGAATGATGTGTTTTTCCAGTTTCATATTGGGAATACCGTACATCAACAAACCGCCGATACGATCAGAACGCTCAAAAACGGTTACGCTGTGACCTCTGCGGTTAAGCTGGTCAGCTACGGTAAGTCCCGCAGGCCCCGAACCGATAACAGCAACAGTTTTTCCTGTACGTACTGTCGGCACACAGGCTTTTGCAAAGCCCTCTTCATACGCTTTTTCTACAATCGCATACTCATTGTTCCGTACTGTTACAGCATCTCCGACTGCCCCGCAGGTGCAGGCCTTTTCACAAAGAGCAGGACATACACGACTGGTAAATTCGGGAAAATTATTTGTCATACGCAGACGCTCATAAGCTGCTTTCCACGCTCCCCTGTATAGCAAATCGTTCCATTCAGGTATAAGATTGTTCAGCGGACAGCCCGAAATCATTCCGCCTATATTCATTCCCGACTGACAAAACGGTACACCGCATTCCATACATCTTGCAGCCTGCTGTTTCTGTTCGTTATCACTCAGCGGCTGATGAAATTCGCAGTAATTTCCTATACGTTTATTTATTGAAAAGGCTTCAGACTCTTTTCTGCAAAATTCAAGAAATCCTGTTGGCTTTCCCATTATTGCTCCTCCTTATTGCTTACCCGTAAGACTGTAAAAAGCTTCAATTTTTGCTTCATCGTGACTTAATCCCCTGCCCTCGAATAATGCAATTTCTTCAATGATGGTCTTGTAGTCACGGGGGATAATTTTTTTGAATTTCGGCAGATACTGTTCAAAATCCGCTAAGATACGCTTTGCCTTTTCGGAATTGGTTGCCTGAATATGCTGTGTAATCATAGATTTGAGTTTTTCTTTGTCGGCTTTTTCTGTAACTTCGGAAACAAGGATTAATTCCTTGTTCAGTTTTTTATATAAATCCCTGTTTTCGTCCAGAACATAGGCTATACCGCCCGACATTCCTGCACCGAAATTTTTACCTGTCTTACCAAGAACTGCTACATAACCGCCGGTCATATATTCACAGCCGTGTTCGCCGACACCCTCAACAACCGCTTCCGCACCTGAATTTCTGACACAGAACCGTTCCCCTGCGATACCGTTGATAAATACTTTTCCGCTGGTTGCACCGTAAAGGGCAACGTTGCCGACAATGATATTTTCTTCTGCTTTGAAACGGCTTTCTTTTGGCGGATAGACAATCAGCTTACCGCCCGAAAGACCTTTGCCGAAATAGTCGTTGCTGTCGCCGACAAGTTCAAGAGTAAGACCTTTTGGAATGAATGCCCCGAAACTCTGTCCGCCTGCCCCGTGACATACCACTTTGAAAGTATCTTCGGCGAGGGTATTACCGAACTTTTTGGTAATCTCCGAACCGAAAGCCGTTCCCAATGAACGGTCGGTGTTGCTGACATCAATAGAAATGGTTTCTGTATTTCCTGTTGCAAACGCATTGCAGAATTTTTCGGCAAGTTCTTTTTCGTCAATCGTAATAGAGTCCTCAAAAAGAATGATAGATTCCAGAAATAAAAAATCTTCTTTTGTATGATTGTTATTTCCATCAAGAATGTCCATCTTAATGACATTATGGAGCATCTGTTTGCCATAATCGATATTATTTCTTTTTATACTAAGAATGGCCTTAGCCAAATAAATATTAGAAAAGCAACCGTATGTATGTGGACTATGAGGCAAAGAGTCTATATCTGGAAAAATTACACACCCCAAAAGAGAGTCTGCTTTATATGGAGAGTGTATTGCATGTCTTTCAATAGAGGAAAGAATCTTGTCAGTGTATTGCAAATGTGAACCATTTGTTTGTATTGCCAGAAAGCAACACATCTTTATTACTATAATAATTGATAAATGCATCTGACAAATATAGTTCATTAATTATAACCCAGATAACGATCGGTTCTCCTTTATTTATTTTTAATACGGAGGCAAAGATACAAACATATTTTCATATAGCCAAATAATCAGTGAAGAAATGTCCCCTAGCCTTTCCTTTCCTGCCGCTCAGAAAAACATCGTTGGTAGGGTGTTCTTGTGTTTCTAGTTGCAAGGTGTCAGTCACTTCGTGAGTACGATTCCAGACTCTTTAGTGCTGGCAAATTATAATTGGAAAGTTATTGGGATGATGTATTTCACCCTGACTTCCTTATAGGATTGTCTGCCAGGAATCCACTTGGGCATCAGTTTGACAATGCGCAGTGCCTCTTTGTCCAAAGCTGGATTTACGCTTTTTACCACCCTAATATCTGTCAGCGTGCCATTTCTCTCAACAACGAAATCCACG
>ONBJ01000077.1 GCA_900316025.1 uncultured Eubacteriales bacterium | reverse complement strand
TTATCTCTTTGCTTTTCTGATAGCTGAAATCCTTGCGGTCACCGCCGAAAGCCTCGCACCATACTTCAAGCGGACACACCTTATCACGTCTGACTGTGCCTTTTTCCTGTGTGCCAAATTCATTGTTGAGATAAAGCCGTCTGTCAGTCAGGCTCATTTCCGACCAGTTTTCAGGCAGCAGCATTTCAAGATACTTAACCACATCGCCTGTCAGAGGGCTTTCCTCAAGGTGTCTTGCCTGCTCGTCCTCCGCCAGTGTGCGGAGCTCGTCTGTATCCATAAACAGCTTTTCACCGCTTAAATATATCTGCACGGCTTCAGCCCATAGCTGGTCTATTTCTTCTTCCGTAAGGTCTGTAAACGGACTTTTTACCGCCTTTTCCCTGTGTACGTCCAACGGATAAAAGCGTCTGTTACCTGTCTGGTCACGCAAAAAGTCGTAGGTATTTGTAGTTCCGAAAAATATATTCTGTCTTTTTCGTACTTCAACGTGATGACCGTATGCAGCTCTGTAAGCGTCCTCTGACTTCGCCGTAAAATGCTTTACTGCTTCAACCTCGTTTCTTTTCAGTGCGGAAAGCTCTCCGATTTCAATTATCCAGAAGCCTTGCAGCTGTTCATAAGCTTCCTTTCCCTGAACGGTAGTCAGAGTATCGCTGAACCAGTGTTTTCCAAGTCTGCGTATCGTATAGCTTTTTCCGCAGCCCTGAGCACCTACAAGCACAAGAATTTCATCGTACTTTATACCCGGCTGAAATATTCTTGCGACAGCTGCCGCCAGTGATTTTCTTGTTACTGCTCTTGTGTATACGTTGTCATCGGCTCCGAGATAATCAACAAAAATTGTTTCAACTCTTTTTTCTCCGTCCCATTCAAGACCGCTCAGATAGTCGTAAACAGGGTTATACTGATTTTCCATACTTACCAATGTCCAAGCGTCCTGTATGCTTGCCTTGCTCTTTATTCCGTAAATAATCTCCGTATAGTGCCTTAGTCCTGCATCGTCGGTATCCGTCCATTCACGCTCTTTTTCCTCGCCGTTCCACGGTAACGCACCAAGAACCGAATATCTCCGTGTAAAAGTATTGAATGCCATTCTGCCCTTAAGCTTTATGTCATTTGAAAATATTTTCAGACAGTTATCAATGGTTGGCAGATTGTTTCCCTTTCTGTCTGCGGCTAAATCAAGTACCCAGTCATCATTTTCCTGCTCTGTACTTTCACTCTCTGCTATACCCTTGAAATCATCGGAACAGGACTGTATTCTTTCCTTGTGCATAAGCAGACGTACCTTATCGTCTTTTGATGCTAAATCCTGCATAGCGATATATGACGGCAGCTTGACAGTAGGTGTACCATCTGCTGCCTCTTCGTCCATATCTGCAAATTTATGTATTCTGACTAAATCAAACGCATTACAAAGCTTTCCACTTGCAGGGTCGGTAGCGTGGTTGGAATATGCAAATTTTCCGTTTTCGTACAATACAAGACCGCCTGCTGTACTGCCGTTTATGTAGGTATATCGGTCTTGTATACTGCATTCTGTGTACACGTCAGATAAAAAGGCTTTTATTGCTGTCGGTATATCATAACAGCGGCAGAACGCACCTATTACACCATTTTTCAGCGTAGGGTCTTCCTGCTTCTTTAACTGATTTTCCTTTTTGGCAGCCGTCCTTGAAGAATAAGCCCACTGAGTAACATCTTTCCAGTTTTCATACTGATTTAATACGTTGTCAACGTCAAGCAGCTTATTTTCACTGTGTCTGAATACGTATTCTCCGTCAATGCTCGTACTCGCCCAGTACATCAAGCGGTGAGGCTGGTAGGTTGTATCGTCAAACATATCTATTCCGATACCCTCAGCCATTTTCCGTGCTACCGCTTCATATTCATCTGCGGAGCAATCCCTTGACAGCGGTATAATCAGCCGTAATCTCGGCTTTTCGGGTGTATGCTTATGAGTTGAATAAATGCAATAGGTATATTCGGCAAACATCTCTATATTGTCACAAAAATCAGTATCGGCAAAGTCTGCGTCAAGTGTCAGCATAGAGCGGCACTGTACATATCCGCTTTTTCGTCTGCCTTCTTTAAGTCTGCCTGCAACAAAGCCGCCAACGTCCTTTATTTCGTCCTGCTTTGATTTCGGAAGGTTTCTGTATTCTCCCTGAGTTTCAGATGTTCTCACAGTCGTTTCCAGCCGTTTCACAAATTCTTCCCAAAAAACCTCTTTATTCTTCCATATCTTTGCGTTTCTGCTCAATGCAGTAGCGATACAGAATTTTCTCATATTATCTGTTCACCTCTAATCTTTTTTGTAAAATGCCGTTTCATAGGCTTCTGCTTTCAGATAAAGTCCCTTTGCCCATTCTATCGGCTCTCCCATAATTTCGGCTATTTCCTTTGCTGATGAAACACCTTTCGGTACATCAAGAATAACTTCATCGTGTACATGAAAGTTGACCTCAAAGCCTTTATTTTCAAGCCGTATGATACTCTCTGCCAAACAATCCCTTGCAAAAGCCTGTACTATATTCTCCGTGAGTTTGCCTCCGAAGGTTTCTACTCTTTCCCATATGCCGCTGCTTTGATTGATACCCATATATGTAAGAGCAGGTCTACCGAATTTGTTTTCCGCTATCTGCGGCTTTACGTAAGCAATACTTCTTCCTGATGGAAGCTGAATAAACAGAATACCAAACTGTTTATAAAAAGCAACACCACACGGAAGTTTTGACGGATTTCCGTTTACTGCGGACAATGCAGCCTTTTCTACTGCCTTCCAGAGAGCGGTAATTTTAGGATTGGTACTTCTCCAACTGTCTACAAGCGGTTGTAATTCTTCTTCGGTAATACCCATTTTCAACGCTCCCATAGATACCAAAGCCCCTACCGAACCGCCGTAACCGAGGGCAAGCTCCGCAATTTTTCCTTTTTGCCGTAAATGTCCGTTTATACCGTGCTTTTCAACAGGTACTTTAAACATCTGACTTGCGGAGGCACAGTAAATATCGCCGCCGTTTCTGAATACATCATTACGCCACTTTTCATCTGCAAGATAAGCTATTACTCTTGCTTCAATAGCCGAAAAATCAGATACAATAAAACGTCTGCCATCACTTGGAATAAACGCTGTACGGATAAGTTCTGAAAGTGTTTTGGGAACATTACCGAAAAGCATATGAAACATTTCCCTGTCACCGTTACAGACATATTCTCTGGCAAGTTCAAGGTCAGGTAAATGGTTTTGCGGTAGGTTCTGCACCTGCACCAGTCTTCCTGCCCATCTGCCTGTACGGTTTGCTCCGTAAAACTGTAAAAGACCTCTTATCCTGTTGTCGCTACAAACACTCATCAACATTGCTTGATACTTCTTTGTTGAAGTCTTTGCAAGTTCTGACCGTAATTTCAGAACATTTTTGACAAGTAGGTCATCGCTGTTTTCTAAAATTTCGGTAACTGCATTTTTATCCAGACTATCAAATTTTTCTCCCGTTCTGTTTTCCAACCAATTTTTCAGTTGCTGTATGGATTTTGGATTTTCAAGACCTGTAAGTTGTCTGGCTTTTTGCAAGCAGTCGCTCTGATATTGTTCATCATAATCAATAGCGTTTTTCACCATTGCCAAATTAATTCTTACCCCTCTGTCAGTTATGCGTTGGTCGTATTCCCACAATTTCTGTTCGCTTTCAGGTAACGGGAATTTTGCTAATTTCTCTTTGATTGTCCGTTCAACAACGACATCTTGTATACAGTATTGTTTGAATATTTCCCATTTGTCGGGATTATGTTCAGGTAAATTCCGTGTTCTTCCGCCGTTTGTTTTTGTTGGTTTACACGGTTTGGAAAAGTATTCAATACAGGATTTTCCTGCTTTATCTTTCTGTTGCTCCAGTCCCAGCACTTCGGCAACACCTGAAAGAGATTTTGGAAGACCAAGCTCCGCAGAATGTACCATCGTACACCGCCATTGTTCAGGTGGCATAGTCAATCCAAAATATTTTGCTATACAGATCCTTTCAAAATTGGCATTGTATGCGGTCTTGACAACTGCTCTGTCAGTGAGTGCTGTAAATATTGCCTGTGGCAACTTCTCTCCACAGGCAATATCCACTACTTGTACAGGCTCATTGTCAACAGCATACGCAAAAAGTAAAACCGCAAAATCGAGTGCGTCAGCATACGCATAAACCCCTGATTTCAACAGATTTACACTGCTGTAAGTTTCAATGTCTATACTATAGCAATGCAATAAAATAGCACAACGCAATAAAAAGTGATATAATGGAGGAAGATAATAAAGAAGAGG
>ONBJ01000078.1 GCA_900316025.1 uncultured Eubacteriales bacterium | reverse complement strand
CTCCCTTCAGGTCTCAAAAGGTTGGTTTGGTTACTTACTATTTTACACCTTTTGGAGAGTAATTCATTTTTTTATTTCTTTAAAACTTGGAAACTGGTGATTTACATAGTAAATAGGCTAAAATTATAAAAATGTATTTAGATTGCATTATTTTTATGTAAAATAAGATTTTTTTGCGCAAGTGATTAAATAGTAAACAGCACAGCCCTCCGAATATACCGGCAGGCTGTGCTGCATTTTATATAACACCAAAAATATCCGACAGACTTGTATCTGAAAGTATCCGCTTGCTCGGTTTGTTTATATTCGCCAGCATCATTTCTGTTCTGTTGGCGATAACAACATCTACAAAACGGTTCGTATCTATTCCCCTAAGGGTGAAAAACAGCAGGGGATCCTCATCAAGCCTTGCCCCGATTCCGTACAGCACTGCCGCAACATGTTTGCACATAAGTGCCCAGTCGGGACAGCTGCAATTAAAGGATATTTCCTTCGGACTCGGGAAAAGTCCTCCATGACCGATAAAAACCTCTTTCAGTTCCTCTGGGAAATCTCCGCTGACGAGCTTGCTCAGGTTATCTACCTTTTGACCGCATTTATCGGTTATGGTTTGTATCTGCTGCTCGGAAAGCGGGCTGATACGAATTTCTACCTTATATGGTGTTTTTCTTGTTCCCTGAACACGGGCAAGGATCTTTCCCTTGGATATATCCAGATCAACAACCGAGCCTGTTTTGACATATCTTTTACCTCTCGGAAGTCTGTTGTCAAAATCCGCATACCTTTCAAGATTATTGCACCATGCGTTTCCCCACCAGCTTTTTGTGATCTGATGTCCGGTGATAATAACAGGGTGAAGTTCTTTTCCTTTTTTTGCAGCTTTTTTAGCAGTCGCCTTGGCGTTTTCCTTCAGTTCCCTGTCTGTGGGTTGAGGAAAGCTCATTTCATCCCAGTAACGCTTAGACATAGATTACACCTCCAGTCTGAGCATAGACAGAAGCTCGTCGTTGCTCATTTCCGTTATCCAGCTTTCGCCGCCTGAGCCTATTACATTCTCCGCCAGTTCCTTTTTGGAATTGATAAGAGCATCGATTTTTTCTTCAACCGTACCCTGACAGATGAATTTATGCACCATTACATTTTTATCCTGACCAATACGGAAGGCTCTGTCGGTCGCCTGATTTTCAACAGACGGATTCCACCAGCGGTCGAAGTGAATGACATGATTTGCTTTGGTAAGATTCAGACCTGTTCCGCCTGCACGGACAGAAAGCACCATATAGGGCATATACTCCTCACTCTGGAAACGATTTACCAGCTCCGAGCGTTCGTTTACGCTGACACCGCCGTGTATAACACCGCCTTTGCAGTGGAATATCTGCTCAAGGAATTTATCAAGATGTCCGGTAATTTCTTTGAACTGGGTAAACACCAATACTCTTTCACGCTTTTCGTAAATGGTCTGGCATATTTCTCTGAGCATTACAAATTTGCCGCTTTGCATTGGGTCGAATTCATCCTGACCGAGATACTGATCGGGGTGGTTGCATATTTGTTTGAGATGCAGCAAAAGTGAAAGAATAAGTCCCTTTCTATGTATGCCTGTACTTTCAAGAAGAGCATCCTCGGTTTCTGCCAAAAGCTTTCTGTAAAGGACGGTCTGTTTCTTTGAAAGCTCTATGTAATCAGGCTGCTCAAACTTTTCAGGAAGATCGGAAATGATCTTCTTATCTGTCTTTACTCTGCGCAGCATGAAGGGTGCAATCATGTTTTTCAGCTTTGCATAGCCCTCGGGGTGATCCTGAAGACTGCGGCAGAATTTGCGGAATTCCTCAGAGCTACCAAGCAACCCCTTATTGAGAAAATCAAAAATCGACCACAGATTGAACAGATCATTTTCGATAGGAGTACCCGTCAGGGCGATCTTCATCCTGCTTTTCAGGGTTTTCAGCTGTTTTGTCTGTTTTGTCAGCGGGTTTTTTATTGCCTGAGCTTCGTCAAGGATAACGCAGTCCCACTCCTGCTCATACAAGCTTTGAATGC
This sequence comes from uncultured Eubacteriales bacterium, assembly GCA_900316025.1. Lineage (GTDB taxonomy): Bacteria > Bacillota > Clostridia > Oscillospirales > Acutalibacteraceae > CAG-964. The sequence continues at coordinate 2,249 of ONBJ01000078.1, read as the reverse complement.
TGCAAGCCATACGATATGTGGTAATTGTCAGAAATGCTGATGATTCTTTGAACTGTTCTGAAAGAGTATCAGCCTTTTTGCCGTAAAGAATATCAACAGTTATTTCGGGCGTAAATTTTGTGCCTTCCTTTTTCCAGTTGCCTAAAAGCGAAGCAGGTACTACAAGCAGTACCCTTGAATCCGGCTTTTCATTTCGCAGGCTTTCTAAAAAGGCGAGTATCTGCACGGTTTTTCCCAGTCCCATATCATCCGCAAGACACGCTCCGAAGCCGATCTTATTCATTTGCAGCAGCCAGGTTCTGCCGTTTGCCTGATATGGGCGCAGTTCTCCGCAGAAGGAAGAAGGGAGAGGCTCTTTTTTGAGCTTATCGGGACTTCTGAGTGTTTTCAGGAACTCCTTCATCCATTTTCCGTTGGTAATGATAATGCCGTTATCGGCTTCATTATCCGAGTTTCCGGTTATTTCTGCACGAATTGCCTCAAGTAAGGTAATATCACCTCTCTGCTTTTTCAGTTCATTGAGAAGCTCCTTGAGCTGCACATGGTTTACCTCTATCCATCTGCCTTTAATAAAGGACAGACCTTCCGTCTGACTTAAAAGCTGCATTATTTCATCCTCGGTCAGGGGTAAACCGCCTACCGTCAGGCTCGGCATCATGCTCAGTACCGAATCAAGCCCCAGCAGCTTCGGCTTTTCATCACCCACTTTTACTGAAACAGCAATGCTGTTATACCGCTTTTTCCACCAGTTGGGTATGCGGCAGCGGATGCCGGCTGACTCCAGATCAGGTATATCCTTTAGCAGGCTGTATGCCTCGTCGGAAGAAAGTCCGAGAGGATGAAAAAGCTCTCCGCTTTCCATGAAGCTTCCGATCAGTTCCGATACCTCGGCTGCTTTGTTAATGCAAGAAAGCAGATCAAGTATTTTTTTCTTATCTCCGTTATACTCTGTAAAAGCATATTGCAGCGGAACATGGCGTACCCCACCGTTTTCAGTTTTGGTTGCGTATGTCGCAAGAAAAGCAAACGGATAATCTCCCTGTGTATTTTCTACCAGATGAAAGAAAACTCTTTCGGGAACATGGAGCTTTTCATTCTTTTCGGCAAAATAAAGAGAAACCTTTCCGGGATATTCCTTTATTTCTTTTCTGAAAACCTCAAGGAAACGTTTGTATTGCCGCTTTATCCATGTCTTTGTTACATATTCCGCACCCAGTACGAAAGGAACACCCTCAAGCAGCATTTCGATGGTTTCGTTGTCGAGAACAAGCTCCGTTTTTTCACGGCTCAGTTCTATGCCGGGAAGGGCAACAAGCTCCTCAGTAAAGACCTCTGCGATGCGGAAAATAAATATACCCGCCGCATCAAGATAATCGGGACGAGCCGAAAAAGCAAGACGGTAAAAGGTCTTGTAAGGGCTTGCAGTAAACTCGTCGGTCTTAGCAATGTCATCATATTGTACTGCATTATCTGTGCGGAATGAATCTTTTGTAATAATAAAACTTATCTTATCCATATTATTTTTCACTTTCTTTTTTTATCATCGAAAAACTCCGGATGATTCTTTATAATAAAAGCAAGATGTTCTCTGAGATCCTCGCTGAAACCTTCAAGAGCATCAAGTGTTATCACTCTATAAATCAAAAGACCAAAATATTATCTATCATATTTGATCTGGAATTTCTCGTTATTAATACTCCCGGAGATCTTTTGTCCTCTTTTATTCTGTCGTGCAGATTCCAGAACCGCTCGGATCCGATTTCATCGGCACGAAGGATTTCCATATATGCTTCCTGCAAGCCGGCAATTTTGCTTCTGTATAGTTTCCAGTCTTTCTCTGAAAAGGTGTAGGAATTCAATTTTTGTCACCCTTGAAAAGAATTATTGTTTTGTTGCATCTGAGCAGATCACATCAATATTCTATCATAGGGTAGGTTTTATTTCAATAATAATTCGACTATTCAGATAAGACTGGTGCTCGGGCTGTCGTCTTGCGTTGTCGTTCGCTTTGACTGCGATGGGCTAGCTTGGCTCCCGCGATTCAAGCTTTTGCCCACCAAAATTTTACACTTAGAATAATAACCAATTTTTTGAATACGATAATAACGACTATACATTTGATAATCATTCTGATATACCAGTTTCCAAGGTTTTAAAGAACTAATGAGTGTATGAGTGGGATAAAACAAAAGAAAAAGTATTTTTTGTAGGTGTGTTGCAGGTATCGAAAGCGTTCAAAAATAATTCAT
>ONBJ01000076.1 GCA_900316025.1 uncultured Eubacteriales bacterium | reverse complement strand
GCGTAGATGCTCGTGCTATAATTGCGGAGGAATAATATAACAATATCATATAGGCTTATAAAAAACCGGCAGCCTTGAAGCGTTGTAAAAACTATGTTATAATCAATATATCAACTAAAGAAAGGACTGATAAACAATGACAGCTAATGAGATTTTTGAACTCATAAACAAAAACCCTGTTTTTCACCTTGCAACTATGGACGGCGACCAGCCTCGTGTAAGAGGAATGCTTCTGTTCCGTGCTGATAAAAACGGATTTGTATTTCATACCGCTTCCACAAAGGACGTATTCCGTCAGATTATGGCTAATCCCAAAGCGGAAATGTGTTTTTCCTGCGGAAATGTACAGATAAGGGTAACGGGAGTACTTGAACTTGACGAGAACCCTGCACTCCGTGAGGAAATATTCGCACATCCGACAAGAAAATTCCTTCAGGCATGGAAAGCAAACGGCATAGACGGACTTATGCAGGTATTTGTAATGAAGAACTGTACAGCCGTTACGTGGACTATGGAAACAAACTTTGAGCCAAAAGAAACGATAAAACTCTGCTGAAATTAATACGCAAACAGTCACTTTAATCAAAGTGGCTGTTTTTTGTTGTGTACATTATAATATCGACCTCAAAAAGTCCGTTTTCAACATATGCAAGCATTTTGCCATTGTATCTGTCAACGGTATTCTTTATGGAACGCATACCGATACCGTGATTTTCTGTAGGTGCTACAGGAAGATTGTCCTTACCGAAAACAATTGTTCCTGTGAACGGATTTCGTATCATCATTGCAAAAAGATTTTCTTTAGGAAAGTGCATTCCGATATGAACTGTACGCTTTGTTTTAGGCAATTCTGACACAGCCTTGAGTGAGTTTTCAAGCAGATTGCACAACAGAGAACATATATCTGACTCCCGAAACGGCAGCTTTTCGGGTAGCTGTATATTCCATAGTAAAAGCGTATCCTGAGCTTGTGCAAGGTCTATATAATGCGAGGCAACAGCATCAAGTACGGGATTTTCAAAATGTTTTTTCCGTTGTGCTGTTGTGGTATCGATAAACGGCTTTATATATTCAAGTAATTTTTCGGTATCTCCTTGTCTGGCAAACTCCTCAATCATTAGAAGGTGATGGCGAAAATCGTGTCGCAGTGTGCTTGTTTCTTCAAGGTACTGTAATGTTTTTTTGTATTGTTTTTCTTCCATCTGCAAAATATCATAGTTTTGCTGAAGTTCGGCTGTTTCCTGCATTTGTTTCGCTACCCACCACAAAATATGATACATAAACCAGATTACAATCGGTATCAGCAGAAGTACGACTATACTTACCTTGCGAAGCCGTCCGACCATAGTGTTACGTGCATTTATCGGCATCATCCATATTACGATGAATGTCATTATCATTGTGATAACAACGAGCCATCGCCAGATTTTATCAATACTTTCATTTTTCAGTAATTGCGGCAGTTTAAAAGCGAGTGTTCTGAAAAATGCTGCAATAATTAATAAACTTATGCCAAGACATATCAGACCTGATGACAGCCGAAATACCTCAAATGTATCTTCCGTCTCAAGCGGAGCTGTCACGAATACGGAGTACATAGTGCAGAAACCGCATAGCATAGCGGAGTTGAAAAAACAAAACAGCTTTTTTGCCAATGGAAGATTTATGCACAACAAATATGCTGTCAGAAACAGAACCATAAATGGAAACAGAAAGTAATTTGTCGGCAGCAGAAACATCGTGCATATAACTGTACCGCTGACAATATATACGGCAATCATTACCGATAACAATGAATATGTCATTATGCTCGAAAAACGCAGATATTTTCTCACAGGTATAATTGCCATAGCAGCGGCAGGGACTATCATAAAAAGTTCGGCTGTATAGCGGACAGCAAAGGAAATGTTCACGAAATAAATCCTCCTTTCATTTTTCTTGACAGATTTTTTACGATAATATCGGAGATAGTTTTTCTGTCCTGTCGTCTTACGGGATACACCGTTCCGTCACTCATTGTAACGTTGCTGCCGCTTTGTGAGAGAATGTAACTGCTGTTGATAATAATACCTCTGTTACATTCCACAAATCCGTCTATAGCAAGCAGAAGTTTTGCTATCTCCGAGTAGGTTGAGATTGTTCTTATTTCGCCTCCGTGAAGTCGAAGTACAGTATTGTGATTATCAGAGTATGCAGATATAATACTGTCGGTATTTATAATTTTCTCACAGCGAGGTATTTTTACTGTTACAGTTTTCTCTTTATGTATAAATCCCGACACAGCTCTGTCCATTGTTTCACGGAGTTCATCAAAGGAGAAAGGCTTACGAAGATAGCCGTGAGGCAAAGCCTTGAAAGTTTCAAAGACAAATTCGGTTGTTGTTGACATAAAGATTATCACAATATCTTCATCGAATCCCCGAAGTCTTTGAGAAAGTTCCAGACCGTTCATACCGTTCATACAAATATCGACCAGAACAATCTGAAAAAAGTTCTTTGTGTAGGCTTTGAAAAAGCTGTCAGCGTTTTCAAAGCCTGAAATGTTTACCGAAAAAAAGTTGTTTTGTTCAAAATACATCTTCACCATATCGGCAGCAGTTTCTATATCGTGTGGTATATCGTCTATAACAGCAATATTCAGTTTCATTTTTTCCCTCTCAGCTTTGTATAATATAAAAAAGTATAAAGCCGTAAAAATAAAAAATCAACCCTTGAAAATGTCATTTCACGCAGAAAAGTGTCATTTCACGCAGAAATAATTGAATTTCCGAATAAGGTATGCTAGTATGCAAAAGAAGGATTAATTAATCTTTTATGCTCAAAGCGTACTTTGTAAGGTGGAGGTCAGCCCTGTAGAGTATGCTTTTGTTGATTTTATTTTCCGATTGTAAAAAGGAGGTTTATCAAAATGAAAGGCAAATTATTGAAAAAAGTGACAGCGGCAGCGTTATCTTTGCTGATTGTTTCGGGAGGTATATCTTTTCAGCCTGTTTCGGATTTGTTAGGAAGTACCGTTATCAAAGCGGAAGCAAGAAATTATGACAGCTACAGCCACGTAAACTGTACAGACTGTTCGGTAGGAGATATTTTTGAAGCAGGTGCAGAACTGTTCAATAATACAGACCGTACTATATATCTGAGTTTTCCCGATAATCCCAGTCTGTACGAACAACTTGACAGCCGAGAGGGAACTATAATAGGTGTCAAATACAAGATTGTAAGCAAAAGCGGCAGTACATGGACACTGACAACAGATTTGCTTAATAACACAAGTATTACAAGACAGCCTGATGTCAATGGTGTTATTCTGTATGACGGCACAGCAAAGAAAATTATCGAATCAGGTGCAGCCGTTTCAGGAAATCAGACGGTATATTATGGTATCAGCGATTATTATTACAGTGAACCGTCAAGCTGGTATACCGATATTAACAGCAACGGTCTAAAAGTAACCGGTAAGGGAGAATATTTTCTCTGGATAAAAACCAACGGCAACAGCAGTTACAAGCCCTTATCCCCCAGAGTTCAGGCTACAATTACCGTAACCGACCAGGCGGATATGCTGGAAAGTTATTATTGGGGCGGTTCTAATCAGGACGGCACACAATCCCACCCGTTTCTTATCAGCGATACAAAAGGCTGGAATTTCCTTTGTGACGCTTTACAGCATAATGACATTTTCAATCGTTTTGAAGGCAAATATTTCAGACTGAACAACAATATTACCGTTACCCGTATGGCAGGCGGCAGTCAGCATGACTTCAAAGGTACTTTTGACGGCAATCAGAAAACACTTACTTTCAACTATACGGCAACAGGCGATAATGCCGCACCGTTCTCTCATACCGACACAGGCTGTACCATCAAAAATCTTCATATTGCAGGTACTATTAATACTTCCTACAAGTATGCGGCAGGTCTGATTGCTCAGGTATATGGCACATTAAACATTGAAAATTGTCGCAGCAGTGTTACGATAAACAGCTCAACAGACGGTGACGGTACACACGGCGGTTTTGTCGGAGCAAGCAACAGCAGTTCTGCTCTGACGATAAAAGGCTGTGTCTTTGACGGAAAGTTCATTGGCAGCAAAACCCATGCATGGGGCGGTTTTGTAGGCTGGCGGCAAAGCACGGCTAATATTTACAACAGCGTTTTTGCTCCTTCCGAAATCGACATCAAACAGTCGAAAGAAAAATGTGCAACCTTTGCCCGCAATAAGATAGACACCTATAACTGTTACTTTACCGAAACGCTCAATGACGGCACAAATTATCTTCCCTACGTAGACGATGATACGGTTACTCCCAGAAAGTGCAACAACGGTCTTAAGGCTTACACTATTTCCGCAACAGATGATATAACATTTTCACTCAGCGGTACAGCCACAACATACAATGTCAGCGGTATTACGGCATATGCCAATAACTGCGGCTTAAAATACGGCAATACCGTCTATGCAGGAAACGGCGACAGAGTGGCTCTTACACTTCCTACCACAGAACAGAACAAAAACTATGAAGTAAATGCAGGAACAATAAGCGGCAGCACTCTGACAATGCCTGCGGAGAATGTAACCATAAGTAAATTCACAGGCGGAACAACGGGCGACTGCAC
>ONBJ01000005.1 GCA_900316025.1 uncultured Eubacteriales bacterium | reverse complement strand
AACCTCAGGAACTCTGTGCATTTCCTCGTGGCAGTGAGGACACTCTATAGTTACGCTGTCAATATAAGGTCTGTGAAGCTCTATATCATCGGGACAGTTGGAGGACATAGCCTTAAGCTCCTCTATGCTTCCTATTGCATGGCGGTGACCGCATTCGCACTCCCATATATTAAGCGGTGTGCCCCAGTATCTGTTTCTTGAAATGCCCCAGTCCTGAACATTGTTAAGCCAGTCGCCAAATTCCTTGACATCTGTCATTTTTATAAACCATGAATCTCTTGCGTAGTAAATAAGCGGTGTATCACATCTCCAGCAATGGGGATATGAATGCTCATACTTAGGTGCTGAGAACAGCAGTCCTCTTTCATCAAGGTTCTTAAGTATCTCCTTGTCAGCGTCCTTACAGAACATTCCCTCCCATAGAGTTTCCTTCGTCATCTGACCCTTTGAGTCAACAAGCTGTACCAAAGGCAAAGCATACTTTCTTCCTACGTTGGCATCGTCCTCACCGAATGCAGGTGCTATGTGTACTACTCCAGTACCGTCTGTAAGCGTTACATAGCTGTCACATACAACATACCAGCACTTCTGCTTGGGTGATACAAAATCAAACAAAGGCTCGTATTCCTTATATTCCAAATCCCTGCCCTTGTATGTTTCAAGAACTTCGTACTCTTCTTCAATTACGCTTTCAACCAAAGCTTTTGCAAGATAATACACATAATTTTCAGTTTTTATCTTCACATACTCTTCATCGGGATTTACGCAAAGTGCCACGTTTGAGGGCAGCGTCCAGGGTGTAGTTGTCCACGCAAGTATATATGCGTCTTCGTCCTTTACCTTGAACCTTGCTATTGCCGAACGTTCCTTTACATCTTTATAACCCTGTGCAACCTCGTGTGAGGAAAGCGGTGTTCCGCATCTCGGACAGTAAGGCACTATCTTGAAGCCCTTGTACAAAAGCCCTTTGTCAAATATCTTCTTCAATGCCCACCATTCGGACTCTATAAAATTATTGTCATATGTTACATAAGGATTCTCCATATCTGCCCAGAAACCTACGGTATCGGAGAAATCTTCCCACATACCCTTATACTTCCATACAGATTCCTTACACTTCTTTATGAACGGCTCAAGACCGTATTCTTCAATCTGTTCCTTACCCTCAAGACCCAGAAGCTTTTCCACCTCAAGCTCTACAGGAAGTCCGTGTGTATCCCAGCCTGCTTTTCTAGGTACCATATATCCCTTCATAGTTTTATAACGGGGTATCATATCCTTGATTACTCTTGTCAGAACATGACCTATATGCGGCTTTCCGTTGGCTGTAGGCGGGCCGTCATAGAAAACGTAAGGCTTGCCGCCCTTTCGTTCTTCGATACTTTTTTCAAAAATCTTATTTTCTTTCCAGAACTTTTCGATTTCCTTTTCTCTCTGAACAAAGTCCAGATTTGTGTCAACCTTCTTGTACATTGACATAACCTCCTGCAAAAAAATAAAGAGCTTCGCCCCATAACAGGACGAAACTCTGTAATATAACACAGTTATATTACGGGTATCGCTTGAAACCACCCGTTACGACATACTTCCATATGCGTTTCCTTTAACGGAGAAAATCCGGCTAATCTTAATAACACGGAATTTTATTTAAAATCCGCATTTTCAGACCGCTGCTCAAAAGTGATTTGCAGTTCAATGTAATACCGACCTCACACCATACATCGGCTCGCTTAATTCCTTAGAAAACTGCCTTTCTTTATCAAAGCATTTATCATAATCAATATGTTATCACATTTTATTTTCAAAGTCAATAGACCAATTCAACCGCAAAACGTACATCTTTGCGGCGGCGATTGCCACGTTTGCGGATTTATCCGCAAACCAAAAAAGGCATAGCCTTTTTTGCGATAATAAGCCTGCGGCTTATTATCGGCAATCGCCGCAGCCTGAGCGTTCGCTCAGAGTGTATAATTTTCAAAAAATCACTTTGCCTGTTTTCCTTTTTTCTTCAGCAGTTTGTTTACAAGTCCCATCATAACCTTTCCGTTAAAGAAAACGAACAGGAAAACACCAAGCACAAAATTTATAACATCAAACCAGAACGTATGAATATAGCTGATTCCGCTCATAACGGCAAGTATAGCTATAATTATAAAAATCCTTTTCAGGTCATATTTAATCTCCACAAATTTTCTTACGTTAATCATTCTGTATGTACACAGAAGAATATAACTTATAAGAGTTGAAAGCGAAGCCGCATAGAGATGTATAAAACTTATAGTTGATATATCAATAACAAGATTGCAGACAGCGGCAAGTGTAGTGGTAATACCCAGACTGAAAGTCTGCTTGTAAGCCACATAAACACCGCCGAGGTATCCTGTTATACTGAAAAAGAACATACCCATAAACAGTATAGGCATCTGATAGTAGGCTTCGTCATAATCTCCCCTTACGAGCAGAGCAAAAAGTATAGGGGTAGTTGCAATAAGCAGACCGAACACGCCTGCCATAAAATCAAATACAGCCCCGAACATAACCGTATAATATCTCGGAGCGTCCTCATCTTTGGATACCATAGAGGCATTTTCCTGCCATGCCATATTGAATGTAGTCTGAGCTATTGTAAGAAGTGAGGGTATTTTATTTGCAACAGAATATACTGCATTTGCAACAGGCCCCATAAAGGCGGTAACGACAATTCTGTCCGAAACACGCATTACCCACAGCGACATACTGTTAGGAACCATAGGCCACGAATAGGCAAGAAGTTCCTTGATTGTTTTCTTATCTATAAGCGAGGGTCTTATCATAGTCAAAAGGTCTGCTTTTAAGAATATGAAAAATGCCTGTATACCCGTAGCGGCAATCAGACAAAGCGTTGCACCGACAAGTCCGCAGCGTAAAATCCATACAAACACTACAGCAAAAATCAATCTTCCTGCTGCACCCAGTATCGCACTTACGGAATACTCCTTGTTTTTGGCAAGACCTCTTACAACCTGAGTTGCCGTAGCAACAAGTATATCCATTATGAAGTATATACATATAAGTATTCTTTCGAGCGGTTCGACCTTGAAAAGACAGAAATAAAGAACAATCAGTGCTATCAGTGATGTGGGAATCGTAAAAGCATATATATTTGTAACAATTCTGCTTTCCTGCTCCCTGTTTCCTCTGTGTTCTATAAGAAATCTGAAAGCTGCCGTCTGTATCTGCAGGGTTACGGCAGGAAGCAGCAGCGATACGAGAACTGTTATAAGGTCATATGTTCCGTACTCTTCTTTTGTAAGGTATTCCGTCAGAATAGGCAGAACAAAAAACGTTGCCACTCTTGGCAGAAAATTACCTATTGCAAGAATAAAAGTATTCTTTACCAGCTTTTCCCCTCGTCCCATTTTTTTACCTCAATCCGTTTAGTTTTTTCCGACAATTCTGTCAAGATATTCAAAAGCGTTTGTTCTGTAAAAGTTTATATGCTCAGAAACCTTGTCACGGCTTTCTGAAACAGCCCTGCCTGCTTTAACACCGTCAAGCATAAGCTGACCTTCAAGACCGTACAGCCTTAAAACTTCTTTTATTCTCGTTCCTCTTGCAACATTTGCCTCAGAATAAAATTCCTTTTCAAAAAGTATCGAAAAAGCCGTACCGTGAAACGAGTTCGTAACCACGCACTGAGCATTGTCTATAAGCCACAAAAACTCCCCCGGAGAGGCATCTCTTACTACCTTTGCTCCGTCCGCATTTTTAAGAGAGCTTTGCACTATGACAATCTCACAGTTATTTTTCTTTGCGTAGTCATAAGCGAACTGCGTCATTTTCTTGTCGTTATCCGCAAATTTATATATAAGCACATATTTTTCAGGAATACCCTTATATTTTTCCTCTTTTGCCCTCCACTCCTCTTTGGAAAGCAAAAAAACAGGGTCGGGTACTAAAGCAGGCTTATTGCCCGTGATATTTTCTATTATATCGGAAGCTGTTTCCTCTCTGGCTGAAAGGTAGCCGAAATTCTTTATAGCCTGCAATTTTGAATATTCGCTTTCGGTAAGCTCCGTCTTTCCTATGCTGGGAGCATATGCACCCTTTTTCTCCTTTTCCGCAATAAATCCGAGAAGATATGTTTCATCGTTACCCGACAAGTCAAAATTCCACACCTGGTCGCTTCCGACTATATACCTGTCAATTTCTCCTAGTGCCGCATTTTTTTCCTCATCTGTTGTGAACGGAATAAGCGAAGCATTGTTCTCAAGAAATTCCTCAAACTTTTTCTTCTTTTTCGAGCGTACAGGATAAGCCATAAACGCATGAATAACCGATTTTACAGTCCCTATCGGATTTTTCTTTTTCTTCACAAAAAAGGGTCTGAACTTTTTCTCAATTTTTTCGTTGTGATAATCCAGAATACCCGATTCGCAATCGGGAAAACGGTTTTTAAGAGCCTGACATAATGCAACCGCCTGTAAAACGGCTCCGTAATTTACAGCTCTGTGAAATGTCAGCGTTGCTATTTTCATTGTACTGCTACCTGCCTGTTATATTGTAATGAATTAAGTTTATATTTATTTTCAACCGAATAAGTCAGAGCCATTCCAAAGGAATAGTAGAAGAAAGTCATATCGTAGAAACAGTTTCCGCTGAAGCTGTAGAAAATATAGAAAAGCTGTAATGCAAGAGATAAGCTTAAAATATATTTGTAACGATAATTTGCCGTATCTGTCTTTTTAAGCAATGATATTGTTCTGTACAGAAGAAAGATTATAGCCGATATATATATTACAAATCCTACTATACCTGTTTCGCACAGAACCTGTATATAAACGTTGTGTGCATCTATACTTGTATGAAGTCCTGTTTTATCGTATATTGCACTGAGGTTTGCATTGTAAAGTTCACGATACTTCCAGAAGCCTATTCCGAACACAGGATTTTCCGCAAATGCACTGAGTGCAAGCTGCCACATTACAAACCTCTGCTCAGACGAGTTATCCTCATCACTTCCTACTACTTTAAATCTTTCAAAGAGGTTGTTTACGAACTCAACATTTTCGGCAAGCATACTTAAAACTCCCAGAAGTACCAGTGCCACCATCACAATTTTAAAAATATTGCCTATCTTTCCTTTTTCCATAAAAATATAAGCAATAGCTATCGCCAGCATACTCCATACAAGAACGCCTCTTTTACTTGTCATAACGAGTGCGACAAAGGAAACTGCACATAACAGAAAATTGAGCCTGTAACCCTTTTCAAATTTAAGCTTCAGTCCGAATTTTGAAATATGACGTATTGCCGTTATTATAAAAAACAGCGATATGTTAATCGCATTTATTGAGTAATGCGAGGAAATTCCTGCTCTGTATGGATACTGCCCTCTCATTGTTCCGTCGGGTATAAAGCCGTAGAAATTTATTACCACCCTGTACAATGCGGGAAAAACAAAAAAGAAAAACGTAAAAAATATAAATATTCCCAGCATAAACTTTGCGATATTATAGGAGTAATCCGTCCAGTCCTCATAACTTCCGCACATAAGAACAAAGAATATACATACAAGTATCTGCAAAGAACCGAACATAACTCTTGTTATACCCGAAACCACAAAAAGTGCCATTAAAAACCAGCACACCATATAGGGGGGAAATCCGCCTGAAGGTATTCTGAGCTTCATATCTTTTGCATTAGCCATAACAGCAAATACTGCCAGACCTGCCAGAAGCACATACTTTGCACCGCCTGTGGTTGCTCTTGCTATGATGTTTGAATAAGAAGCATAGCCGAACAATATCAGCAGCATTATTGACATTGCCGTATTTTTAAGGCTTATTTTCATTATCATACCTCCCTGCGTATTTTCTGCTTATGTTCGGAAGAAAAAACATAAAGTTTAGGTCAAGCCTTTTTAAAGGCTTGTGGGTCGAGGGCAAAGCCCTCGTCAAGATTTTTGAGGGTGAAACCCTTAAACGGAAATTTCTTTATACAGTGCCGTAAGCTTTTCGGCAACGGCACACGGAGAATAAGTTTTGGCTATATTTTCGCTTATTGCCTTTCTGTCATAGCCGCCGAAGATTTCCGACATTTTAAGCAAAGCTTCAAAGAATTTGTCCTCATTATCGGCTTCAACTAAAATTCCGTTGCTTTTGTCCACGAAATTTTCAGGGCCTCCGCTTATTGCCGCTACAACAGGCAGACCTGCCGACAATGCCTCTATATATACAACGCCGAATGTTTCCACGCTTGATGCAAGGGCAAAGAAATCAGCCTGTGCCATTTTTTCGGCTATTTCCTTTCGGCTTTTAGCTCCGTGAAGCGTTACAAAGGACGTTAAATCATATTTGTTTATAAGCTCCTGCAAATTTTCCTTTTCAACACCTTTTCCGTAGATATCAAGGTATGAATCAGGTTTTATACTGTGCAGTCTTGCAAAAGCTTTTATTAATAAATCCATATTTTTTCTTTTAATGAGCGAACCTACCGAAATTATTCTGAAATTATCCTTTTCAGAACTTTCAGCTATTTTTTTGCCGTTCAAATTCAGCGAAAATGTTTGGGTATCCGCTACATTCGGAATTGTTACAGAACTTACCCCGAAATTTTTTTCAAGGCTTTTTGCAAGGTTATCGCCTACGGTAATAACCTTGTCATAGAAGCGGTAGGTATTTTTTCCTGTATCTATAAGCTTCTGAGAAATTACTTTATTATTCAGTGCCGAAAGATGTTCGGTCATAACCATAGGTATATTTTTTTCTGAAAGCACCTGTGCAGCGGTATAGCTTATTTCCAAAAAGTGAGAGTGTATAATATCAGGTTTTCCGTATTTTTTCTCACAGCTATTATAAAGCTTTTTCAGCGAAATTTTTCTTACAGTTCTGAGCAGTCCCTGCGGTATTTTTCCGCACGGAACGTTTACGGCTTCAACAAGAACACCGTCTTTTTCAAAGCTTTCCCTGCCGAACTTTCTTTTTCTGCGTATTGACCTTAAATCCACAGCTAAAAATACAACCTGATGACCTGCTTCAGCAAGAGCCTTAGCCTGGTCGAACTCAAATATTCCGTTTGTAACATACTTATCTGAGGGATAACCTCTTGACACAATAAATACTTTCAAGCTAACCTCTCCTGTGTTGTGTTCAAGGGCTCTGCCCTTGAAAATCCCGCCAAAGGCTCCGCCTTTGGAAACCGCAAGCCTTTAAAAAGGCTTGACCTAAACTTTATGGTTTTGTTTCCGCAGACTTTCAGCAGTTTTCATCATTTAAGCTTTAACATAAAGCCTCTTATAAATTCCTTGATATACCCTTTAGTATTCCATTCGCCGTACTGCTTAGCCGCCTGTTCGTATGAGCTTTCCATAAGCATTATACAGCCTTTACGTCTGAGCGGCTTTTTCTTAGGCTTTAAAAGGGAGTTCTGAGCGGTTTCGTTCTTTTCAAGCTTCCATACTTTCATATCAGATGAAACAACGTTAAAGAAATTATCGCCCTTTTTGGAATTGGTTATAACAAGCGATACACCTAATTTATCCTTTAATTCACGGTGATGCTTTTCTATTCCCCAGTAGTCGCCGATTGTTATATCTCCTGCCCTGTTGTAGTTGCTGTAAGGACAGCTATAGCACGATTTTCTGTTTATAAGTCCGTGCGAGAACATTACGGAATACGCTTTAAGCCAGCCGTTGTTTCTGAATTTTTTGCCGCCTATCTCAGCCGATACACAGTAGCCTGCCCAGCCGATGGTTTTATCTCTTTGTTGAAGCGAAGTAAGTCTGCCTTTGCTTTCAAGATAATCGGTATATATTTTAAACATTTTCGGTGAAGGGATACCATGACATATAATATCACATAAAATAAGATTGGAGTAATCCTTACGAAGATACTTTTTAAGTCCCTGCACCTGACAGGGTGTACCTGTAAACAATACTATTCTTCCGTCTTTGAGAAACTTTTCGGTTTTGGAAAAACTTCTGAAGGCACTGCCCTGTACATAATAGGTTTTTGCCTGTTTTTTCACACCGTCCATAGTTTCTGCAACGGTATGTTCAGCGTGCCAGTCACCGAACACTTCGGAAGCAACTACCGCTCCGCCCATATCTATAACCTTTTGTGCAAGTGCCGTAAACGCTCCGCCTGACGAACTTGCCGCTCTTACATCGTCATCATTCTTGAATGCGTAATAATGCTGATATTCAACGGCTTTCGGCTCGTCATTTATCTGGCATACCTTCTGGCAGAGATGACATTCTATACATTTTTCAGAGTTTATAACAGGCTGTAAAAAACCTTCTTTATCGGGAAGCATTTCTATAGCTTTTGCGGGACATTTTACAGCACATACTCCACAGCCTGTGCATTTATCCTTGGGACATATGGTATATTCTGTGTTCTGACTTTCGGGATAAGGCGGTTCTTTTATGGAATCGGCTTCTGTCTGTCCTTTATATATGGAAGTATACAGGAACTGCTTTGAGTAATCCCTGTAGGGTTCGAGTCTTTTTTCTACCTCGCTGTAGTCAATATCCCGATTTACGTCATCAAGCGTCATATCATCGGAAAAAATACGGTTTTCAAGACCTGTTATCTGCAAAAGGTTGAGAAGTCTTTCATCTCTGCCCTCGTCCCCCGACAGAATGGCAACAAACGGCTTGTGAAGCATTATGGAAAATGCCAGACAATGGAATGATGTGGTAACTACAAGTTCAGCATTGTTTATCTGCTCTATAAATTCTTCGGGCGACATCGCAAAAGTAACTTTTTGTCCTTTTTTTATAAAGTCCTTCGGCTTGACTGAGGACGACAAAATATATCTTTTATTATCCTTCCACTTTGTAACCCTTGCGAAATCATCAATATTAAATTCCGCATTCATATAATAAAAGGTATATTTTTCTTTGGGAACGGTATTTTTAACGAAAGATTTCCAATGTTCGCCGTCAAGGAGAAATACAGGGTCAAGTACAAGATGTGCGTGTCTGCCGCTTAAATCTTTTATGATTTTTACTCCGTGTTTTTCTCTTGTGGAAAGACAGGGGATAGTTTTTACGAGGCTTGCGTACCAGTCATTAAGCTTTTCGGGAATATCTGCCATTCCGAAGCTTGAAGAATATGATATTTTCTTTGAATTATCGCTTACAAAATCAAGAAAATAGGCTGAATCCGTACCGTTATGCTCAGCATTCCATACCTGATCGCTGCCGACTACAAACTTGTCATAGCTTTTATCCAAAGCTTTTGCTTCATCAACGCTGTGATAGGTAATATCCGTCTTTCTGAGATACTTTGAGTAGAATTTATTGAATTTGCTTCCCCTTGACCATACAAACGGTGCTCCGCACATATACTTTACTGCGGATTTTATATCTTTTTCCCTGAAAGCTTTCAATATTCTGTGGGACATCTTATATCCCTCAGCCCTACGCTTATTTATATAGTCTATATATTCACATTCTGCTCCCGTTTCGGAAACTGCTTCCTGAAGTGCATATGCCTGTAAACAAGCTCCGTAATTGTAAGCGTTATGAAAGGAAATTAAAGCTACTTTCATATTTTTCATTTGTAACTCAACCTCTTTTCAATGCTTTTTTGTAAAAACTCTCCAGTTTGTCTATGATTACATTCTCGTAAAAGAGCTTGCTGTTCTCTATACATTTCGGGGAAATTTCATCATATCGCTTTATGATTTCCTCTGTTCTGTCTGCGATTGTTTCGGGAGCGTCACAAGGAACGCTGTAGCCGACTTCACCATCGGGGAAATTTTTGTCAAAGCCCTGTCCCTGAGTGTAAATAACAGGCAAGCCCTGTGTCATAGCTTCAACATATGCTCTGCCGAATGTTTCGTTTACGGACGGAAGAAGGAATATATCATTTTCTTTGTATATATCTATAAGTTCTTCTTTTTTCTTGAAAGGCAGGACATCAACACAGGAGTAAGCTTTTATGCGTTCGTACTCCTCATTGTCCTGAACTTCTCCGACAACCGTCAGTTTTGCATCATAACCTCTGTTTTTAAGAATATCAACAGCCTGTGCCGCAACCGTCAGATTTTTTATGGGGCGTATCTTTGCTACTGCCAGAAGACGGACTTTCTTTTTATCTTTCATAACCTTGGGAGAATTTGCGGTGTTTTCCTCCCAGAAAGGCTCAACACAGTTGCTTATAACCTCACACTTTGAATTGAACTCGTCAAGATATTCGGCAGGTACGAACTTTTTCGTAAATTCCTCTTTGTGACACGCTGAAAGGAAAATAATTCCTGATGCTTCCTTTACTATCTTAACAGCCATACGCTTAAAGTAAGGCAGACGTATGAAGCCTGTAAGGTCGGTAACTCTTACGGAAACAACATAGGGAACTCTGTATTTTTTTTTCATTCTCAGGGCTGTATATCCGCTGCTCAGAAGAAGGTGCGAATGTATCAGATCGAAATCTTTAAGGTCATATGCTTTTTCGAGTTCTTTTTCTATCTTCCACTGTCTGGGAAAAAACAGCATTCTGTCATACTTGTTCCAGCATTCCTTATGAACAACAAGCCCGTCCATAATGGGTCGGAATTTTTCTGCGATACCCTCGCCGTATTTTGCTGAGCTGAATGCCCTGACATTATGTCCTCTGCTTATAAGAGAATCCATCTGCTGACGGAACAGCAAGGCTCTGTGATAAAAAGTACACAGGTATAAGATGTTCATACTCTCGGTAACCGTCCAATCTATGAGAAAAGATAATTATTTGTTTTTAATGAATTTGCCTACATAAATTCTCTTTATGCTTGCGTGATATGCCCAGCCTATAAGGCATACTATGGATTTTGGTAATGATAAATGCTCTACGCCACGGTATAAATACCACGTTCTTTTCATAGCCGAAAACTTGTTGGAACTCAAAGACTGCGGAACTCTTCTGTACTGTGCGAGAACCTCATTCTGTCCTGTAAACTTTACTCCGTTTCTGAGCATCTGAAGCCATGTTGCGGAATCCTGTCCACGTCTTACGTTAGGCATTACAAGAAGCTTTTTGTCAACTTTTTCAAGGTCGGCTATAACTCCTACCGTCTGTATTATGGTATTGCTCAGAAGCTGATTATAGGTTATGGTTTCAGGCATATGAACAGTCTTGTTGAGAGGTGTTCCGTCTGCTTCTATTTTTTCATAGTCACAGCAGGAAAATTCAACATCGTTCTTTTTCATAAAGTCAATCTGTCTTTCAAGCTTGTTCGGAAGCCATATGTCGTCTGCGTCAAGATAAGCAATATATCTTCCTTTTGCAGCTTCAAGAGCTTCATTTCTTGCGATAGCCGCTCCGCTGTTTTCTTTAAGCTTTATATATTTTATACGGCTGTCTTTTTTTGCATATTCGGCAATAATATCGGCACTGTTATCGGGAGTGCAGTCATCGGCAAGAATAAGCTCCCAGTTTTCATATGTCTGTGCCTGTACGCTTTCTATTGTGAGGGGAAGGTATTGCTCACAGTTGTATACAGGGGTTATTATTGATACCAAGGGCTTATCCGTCATTCCAGACCTTCCTTTCCGCAGTCGTTATACCAGTCTTTTATGCTTTCCTCAAGAGTGTAATGGAATTTATAGCCACAGGAAGCAAGCTTTTTTCCGCTTATGTTTGTTGAAACCATAAGCTTTTTAACTCTTGCAGGGTGTATTCCTATTTTTTTGCCGCCTATAGGCCCTAAAATTGTAGCTGCTGTCATAAGAAGCCAGCCGGGTATAAGGAAAATATGTCTTTTCATATCGGTAGCTGACATCATAGCTTCACATATTTTGTCTATGCGGTAAGCAGGCTCAAATGTACAGTTGAATATATCCTGTCCCTTGAAGCTGTTGTCTATCATTCTGTATTTGAAAAATCTTACAAGCTCCTTTACATATACGCAGGCTTTTATTGTATCACGTCTGCCCGTATAGAAGAAGTATCTTTTTCTTATTCCCCAGTAAAGTCTGGTGAAGTTTCCGTGTTCGCCTTTTCCGTATACAACTCCGGGACGTACTATTGTAAGCTCTCTGTTCTTATCTCTCGACTGCCAGCCCTGATGTATTTTTTCGGCTACAAACTTGCTTATTCCGTAGGGTGTGTTTGGTGTGGGAAGGGTTGTTTCTTCCTTTAAATCCTCTGCCGCACCATAGGGAGCGATTGAGCTTGTAAACAGAATTTTGTTTATATTATATTTTTCTGCAAAAGCTACAACGTTTTCCGCACCGTATATATTTGTTTCAAAGTATTCATAGTCAGGGTGTCCCGGTGTTCTGTGTACTGCGGCAAGATTGAATATAATGTCATCGGGTGTAGGCTTAAAATCAAACTCTATCGGCTTTCTTACATCAAGCCTTATATACTCGACACCGTTGTTTTTCTCTACTACTCCGGGAACTACTCCCTCTTCTCCCGGCATAACTATATCCAAATCGTAAATTTTATCATTGGGTTTTACAACCTCGTCCTTCAGTAAGTGAATCAAATGTGTTCCTATAAAACCGGAACCTCCGAAAATAATGTAATTCAAGCTATATTCTACCCCTTAATATATTTTTGTTTACGTAATTTTTCTAATATCAGTCACGACAGAAAATATCTCTTGTATAAACCTTGTCTGCTACATCATCAAGACATCTGTCATAACGGTTAGCTACTATGACGTCACACTTTTTCTTGAATTCTTCTATATCATTCAATACCTTGCTTCCGAAGAATGCCGAACCGTCCTCAAGAGTGGGTTCGTAAACAAGTATTGTTGCACCCTCTGCCTTTATTCTTTTCATAACTCCCTGTATGCTGCTCTGACGGAAGTTATCGCTGTTGCTTTTCATAGTAAGACGATATATACCGATTATGCAGTCTTTTTCTATATCCTTTCCGTAACCGCTGTAATCATAATGTCCTGCTTTTTTCAGAACTCTTTCCGCTATGAAGTCCTTTCTGGTTCTGTTGCTTTCGACTATTGCTTCAATGAGATTTTCGGGAACGTCCGCATAGTTTGCGAGGAGCTGCTTTGTATCCTTGGGCAGACAGTATCCGCCGTATCCGAATGACGGATTGTTATAGCTGTCGCCTATTCTGGGGTCAAGACAAACTCCGTCAATTATCTGCTTTGTATTAAGACCTTTCATTTCTGCATAGGTATCAAGCTCGTTAAAATAGGAAACCCTCAGTGCAAGATATGTATTTGCAAAAAGCTTTACGGATTCTGCTTCTGTAAATCCCATAAACAGAGTGGTTATATTTTCCTTTATCGCACCCTCCTGCAAAAGCTGTGCAAATGTATGAGCTGCATTTACAAGTCTTTCGTCGTCCATATCCGTTCCTACTATAATTCTTGAGGGATAGAGGTTGTCATAAAGAGCCTTGCTTTCTCTGAGAAATTCGGGGCTGAATATTATATTTCTGCTTCCTGTCTTTTCTCTTATTGCCTTTGTATAGCCTACAGGTATGGTACTTTTTATTACCATGATTGCTTCGGGATTATATTTCATTACCAGAGATATTACAGCTTCTACCGCTGAAGTATCAAAGAAATTCTTCTTTGAATCATAATTTGTGGGTGTAGCTATTACTACAAAATCAGCATCGCTGTAGGCTGCCTTTGCATCAAGAGTTGCAGTAAGGTCAAGCTTTTTCTCCGAAAGATATTTTTCTATATAATCGTCCTGTATCGGAGATTTGCGGTTGTTGATAAGATTTACCTTTTCCTCAACAACGTCTACTGCCTTTACCTCATGATTCTGACTTAAAAGAGTTGCTATTGACAATCCTACATAACCTGTTCCTGCAACTGCAATCTTATACCTCTTGTCCATTCGTTATTTCTCCCTTTCTTTAGAAGTTTGTACATATTTGCAAAATTACTGAGCAAAGCTTTTCGGTTTATATCATAAAAAAAACCTGTAACTCCGTATCAGAAATTACAGGTCGCTTCACTTTCTAAATTACATGCAACTGAAGTTCTGAGTTACAAATGTAAACGACCGTCCTGAAAAACAGGACTTCGTATCCACACTCCAAGAGCTGTTAATCGAAAACTATTTATGGATTAATAAAGCGGAAATTCCTCTGAAAACAGCCTTTTTCCGACAGTGTAGCGTCCGCCTTCAATAACCCTGAACGACAAATACATAAAACATCTATTATGCAATTAAACAAAAGTGGTGCCGGTGGCCGGACTCGAACCGGCACGGTATCGCTACCGGTGGATTTTGAGTCCACTACGTCTGCCAATTCCATCACACCGGCACAACACTATGTATTATAAGCTATGCTTCTTTTTTTGTCAAGCCGTTTTTGCATTTTGGATATAATTTGCTTCTCTTTCTCCACAATAAACAAACTTGTAATATTCATAAAAAATTTATTATTTAAAAATAATATCAGATTATTTTTTATTCCGATACGCTTTAACAGGCTTTGTGCGTGGCTGCGGCGATTGCCACCTCGTGTAATACACGAGGATAAAATTGCAAAGCAATTTTATGTCAGAATACTTGTATTCTGACTGGCAATCGCCGCAGCCACGCACAAAGCCCAAAGATAAGCTGATACCCTAAAAGCCGCTGAAAATTATTCAAGGAAAGCAATATCGGTATCGGTAGCAAGATTATCAAGTCCGTAAAGTATAAGAACATCTCCGAAATGCTCATTTCTGGCAAGTTCCGAAACAGGCTTTTTATAATATCTCAGGTCTACCATTAATATTTCGCTGTAATTATCGGCAAGGAACGGAACAAAACAATGAGAGAATGAATCCTTTATGACAAGAAGTCTTGTATTTGCAGGAGCGTTTCCGTTCTTGACTTTTGTAAGAGCGTGATTTCCGTCAAGGAAAACAGGGTACTTATCATCTTCATTCAGATGCTCCTTAAAGAATATAGTGTTATACTCTTTTGTTTCATTTCCCTCAGTAATGCTTACATTTATATCTTTCCAGCCGTTACTGTACCAGAGGTCTATATTCTCTGAAGGTGTCAGCCAGAATGCCCCCGTAGAATATGTTGTCCCGTAAAAGCCTCCGCAGGTTTCACGGGAGTATTGTATTCCCTGATTGTATGACAGATGTTTTCTTGTAAACATTTCGTTATATGCAAGAAAAGCGGCATATGAAGTCCAGTGATGGTCGGTTTTGTAAAAAAGCTGATGTCCCTCACTTGAAGCCTGTTTCATAAGACCTCTCAGGTCAATAAAGTCCATATTGCCTTTATTTTCCTCTATAATTCCGAAATATTTATCGTCCCTGTATTTTTTGTGCAGTAAAGGAAGTTTTGATTCCTCTATATAGCCTGTACTCGGAACAACCATAAGTGTAGCATTCAGATTATTTTTCTCTATAAACTCTGCAAAAATCTTTACATTTTTTTCAATATTGTTATCCTTTTCCACAGGGTCGTTTATAAGATAACCGTCACTGCCGAAATATACACCTTTCAGACCATTTCTTCCGCTTGCAAGGTCATAATAAGAATTTACACCTACATAAAAATCCCTGAACGGTATATGGTCGGTAATATATTTTTCGGTATCATCTGTAAAGCTTCCGTCAAAAAGCGTTGTAAGCGAAAATGACGGTGCATCTGCAAGATAACGCTTTTCGTTTTTGGAATACGGCAGCTTCGGAAGAACAAAAAATAAAATGCACATTCCGAATACAAACGCTATGAAAATAAATGTTATGATATATTCCCTGTAAAGAATTTTATCCGCTTTATTTCTATTTTTCGTCAGATTAACATTTTGGGTTTTCTGTTTTTTATCAGGCATAAAGCAACCTCCTCCGTTTATTATAAGCGTAACTCATATTGCGTCAGAATCTGAAATACAGGAAAGGATTGTAGGAATTGCTTACAAGTGCAGCCGTACATATAATCAGTATTACAGCCGCACATACGGATTCAAGAAGCCAGCAGCATTTAAGATTTTTAATCTTCCCGTCATATATTTTCCTTGCAAGAGGTGTAGAAGCAACTCCTGCCACAAGCAGCAGAGGTAAAAATCCTACAACAGTTACCATAGCCTCGTGACTTAAAATACCGTTTGAAAAGTTGAACATATTTTCCAGAAATCTTCCCAGTTCTCCCATATCCTCAAAGTAGAACAGCGTCCAGCCGAATACGATAAGGATTATTGAATAAATATGCTTTACAATATCAGGAAGAGTTTCCAGTATTTTTTTGAGTATGAACTTTTCCAGAATAAGTATAATTCCGAAATAAAGTCCCCACAGTACAAAGTTATAGCTTGCACCGTGCCAAAGACCTGTCAATGCCCATACGACAAAAATATTGAATATATTTCTTTTTATACCTTTTCGGTTTCCTCCGAGCGGTATATAGACATAATCTCTGAACCACGTTCCCAGTGAAATATGCCATCTTCTCCAAAATTCTGTAATAGACTTTGAAATATACGGATAGTCAAAGTTTTTAAGAAACTCAAAGCCGAACATATTGCCAAGTCCGCATGCCATATCGGAATATCCGCTGAAATCAAAATATATCTGAAATGTGTAAGCTATTATTCCTACCCAGTTTGCCAGAACTCCGTTTGTATTCATCGAAGGACGCAGCGTATCCCAGAGCAGTCCCATATAGTTTGCTATAAGAACCTTCTTTGCCAATCCTATTGTAAAACGCTTGACACCCATAGTAAACATATCCAGAGTTTCTTTTCTGTTATTGAGCTGATGTGCTATATCTCTGTATCTTACTATAGGGCCTGCTATAAGCTGAGGAAAAAGCGATACATAAGTACCGAAAGAAATTATATTCTTCTGAACATCAGCTTCCTTTCTGTAAACGTCTATCGAATAGGACATAGTCTGGAATGTATAGAAAGAAATACCTATGGGCAGAGGAATTTTAAAATCGGGAATATTCAGAAACGGAAGTACGTTCAAAGTACCTGCAACCATACCCGAATACTTGAATATTCCAAGAACTGTGAGATTTATAACTACCGAAGAAATTACAAATGCTTTTGCCTTTTTTCTGTCGGTATCCCTGTACTTGCCTATAAAATATCCGTGAACATAATCTACCACAGTTGAGAAAATCATAATCCACGTAAATTTAGGCTCGCCCCAGCCGTAAAATACAAGATTTGCCGCAAAAAGCATAGCATTTCTGAATTTCACAGGAGTAACATAATAAATCAACAGTACTACGGGCAAATACAAAAATAAGAAAAGCAAACTTGAAAAGACCATTTCATTTCCCCCAAACAACAGGGCTGTCACACTGAATACACAAATTCATATGCAACAGCCCGTAAGCATCGTTCCGATTAAAATTTATTTTTCGTAAGAGTTGTAAATCTCGTCCATTTTTGCCGCATCGTCCGATACAAACAATC
Source organism: uncultured Eubacteriales bacterium (assembly GCA_900316025.1). Classification (GTDB taxonomy): domain Bacteria; phylum Bacillota; class Clostridia; order Oscillospirales; family Acutalibacteraceae; genus CAG-964. The sequence goes on along the minus strand of ONBJ01000005.1, from coordinate 32,546 downwards.
TCACGTAAATTCCGTCCTTGACAACGGATGCTTTCTCAAGCTTTTCATATTCATCGGGAAGATATTCCTTACTTTCCTTGAGAACGCTGTCATAGTACTTATCAAGGCAGTCACGCACCGAGCAGGCACTGCCCTCGTCCATAGCCTTTATAACAATAACCTCGTCCTTGGAAAGAGAATCACCCGAAACCAATACCGCAGAATACATAACATACTCCTCCGATATTCCGTAACGTGAAAAGAGCTGCTCCTTTGAAAGCTCCGTCATACCCGAAAGCTTACACTTTTCCTTTATCTCATTTACAATCTTTTCGGGTACGTTGCCGTCCTGTACGGAAGATGATGATACTCCCGAAGCCGATGAACTTCCGCCGTTTCCTTTCATTTTACAGCCTGATGCTCCAAATATCACCAGAAGGCACAACATTAAGCAAACAAAAATCAGGCAGTTTCTTTTTAAGCTGAATTTTAAACTTCTCATATATAACAAACCCGTCTATTATTAAATCAGCCGTTTACGGCACTGTTGAGAACTTCCTCCATAGCACCTGCGTTTGAAGAAATTATCATACTTACTATATTTCCGTTGGTTTTTACAGAGCAGTTCTTTATAATCTGCAAATCTTCGGGACTGTAGCTTGCTCCCTGCTGTTTCTTTGAGTTGTATCTCTGCTGAAGCTTAGCCTGTATTCTTGAAGCCGCATCAGCATCAACAGCTTCTACTATTACAACTTCATCTATACCGCTTTTATCAATTTCAGCTCCGAAGCTTTTCACATCTTCCTTGCTGATACTGTAATATTTGTTAAGGTCATCAACGCTTTCAATCAGTTCCATTTTATTGGGTGAGCCTGAGTTGATAGTGCTTATTACTTCACTGAGATTTATTTCCTTTGCTGCTGTAGAAGCCGTACCTGAACCTGAATTTCCGCAGCTGCACATACATAAAGCAATAATCATTGCTGATATAACAGCTAAAAATACTTTTTTCATTTTTTATTCCTCCTTAAGAATTTTGCACTTTTTATATTCTAATAAATTTGTATTTGCGTGTCAACCACATTACATCAAAATAATACAACTTTCGCAAACAATTTTAGATTGACAATTTTTTTCGTTTTTGTTATTTTTACCAACTTATCTGCGTTTTACGCACGGTGCGATTGCACGGTCAAAAGCTTTGCTTTTGACCACTTTCAAGGGTTTCCCTTGAAAGATAACGGCAGCTTTTGCTGCCGTTATTGCAATCGCACCTTAGTATGAGCATCAGTCAATTTTTCTGAAACGGTATCTGCTGTAAAACTCCTTTGTTTCGTCTAATCTGTAAACCGTACTTTTATGCTTTTCAAGAAGCTTTGTTATTGCATATAAATTTATCCATATTTCGTTATCCGATTCCTTCTGGCTTTCATCGAAAACAAGTTCCATTCCAAGATGAAGATGGCTTATTTCTATATTGTTTGTATTTTCAGTAGTACTATAGCCTGTTCTTCCGACGTATCCTATAACGTCTCCTGCGTTTACAACCTTACCTTCCTTTATATAGGGGTGAAAAGGTCTGTTCTGTCTGAGGTGTGCATAGTAGTAATATCTTTTTCTGTCCATACTTCTTATGCCTATTCTCCAGCCGCCGTACTGATTCCAACCCATTATCTCGACTGTTCCTGTTTCAATAGCCACAACAGGAGTACCTGTAGCTGCCATCAAATCATGTCCCAGATGAGGACGCTTGTAACCGTAGCTTCTGTCTGCTCCGAAATCATCATAATGAGAAAAAGGAAAGGTCTTGGCTACAGGTGAAAATACGCACAATCCATAATTCTTATTATTTTCTGTTTTTCCATTTTCATTCTCACATTCTTCTGTATACCAGCCTGTAAAGCCGCCCAGTACTGCACTGTAAACCTCTTTGTAGTAATTATAGTATCTTTTTTGCTGACATATTTCTTCAATTTTTTCTCCGTTTTTCAGCCTTTCGACAACCTCCGTCATATCGTTTTCCTTATATTTTCCGAAATCTCCTCCGTACTTTGCTCCCAAAGCCGCAAGAACCTCTATCCAGTTTATTTTTATCTTTTCATTATTCCTGTTAGAGCTTATATCGTAATCCAGAGCTTTTTCCAAAGCTTCGTAACATACGTTAAATTCTGCATACCTTATAAAATCTTTTTTACCGTCCGATGACAGACCTGTAAACAAAATAAAAATCCCTGTTAAAATACTGAGTGTGAGCAATATGCTCAAAATTTTCTTTACCGTTTTAATCACCTGCTTTTTATAGTTTGTAAAAATATATGCAGATTGACAAAAGGGCATTACAGGAAGTCAGAACCGAAAAAAAAAACGGAGGTCACAAAATCCTGATTCGGATTTTGTGACCTCCGCAGTAATTAAAATATCGCTTTAACGCTCCTTATAAAACTTTTTAAGCAAGCATTTCTTTAAGAAGAGTCAGATCATTTTTATCAATAGTACCTGAACCGTCAATATCAGCTACGGTTTTCTGTTTTGAAGTAGGTGTCTGAACACCGTATATGAACTTCTTCATAAGCGAAACATCTGTACCGTTGATTTTTCCGTCTGAGTCCAAATCTCCGACCATAGTTGTTTCTGTTACGAGGGTCATTGAAATGCTGAGTTTATAATCGCCTGCCTTATCGGGAACTGCTACATTCTCAATATTGCCGTTGAAGTTATCAATCTTAAAGGTTCTCGTGACTACGTTACTGCTGTCGTTTACATCTGTAAACTTGATTGTTGCTGTAACAGGCTTGTTGCGTACTGCCGAAACATATTTCAGCATATTTCCGTTTTTGTCTGCCATATCATATGCGTTTACGGAAATTGTTTCCTCTGCTTCTGCTGTTTCCTGATGACTGATTTTTCCGCTGAAGCTGTTTTCAATTCTGTTTGTAACGCTCTCGGAATTGAGTGACAGCTCTTTTTCAACTTCAAATACATAGTTGTCAGATTTGAGCGTATAATCAATAACATAATCATTATAAGGCAGCTCCGTAGTTTTTCCGTTGGCAAATGCTTTGTTCACAATTTCACTTCCGAAAGCTGATACGGATATATTAGCCTTACCCTGATATGAAGTGTTCCAGCTTGACTTCAGGGAAGCTCCCTCAACACCTGCCGCACTTGCAATCAGAACACCTACTGCCTTTGAAGATGATGCCAGAGGCTGATAAATGTTTTCATCGGATACTGTAATACTTCCGCTTGAATTTGTAACTCTTACGCCGTTCTTTATGATGTCGAGCTTGTGCATTGTGCCGCTGCCGGTTACAACAAGCAGATAAGCATCTTTTGTCTGTGCAAACTGAGTATAAGCTGCTTCGTCAAAATAGAATACTCTCATACCGTTTCCGTTGAGATATTTATATGCAAGCTGCTGATAGTATTCGTCGCTGTCCTTAATGTAAAGGATTGCATATCTGATGCTGCTCATTCCCTTTACGTTGAAGGTATTCTGTACATAGTTGTTGTTTACCTTTATTGTACCTGCCTTGAGGTCTGTTATAAATATTCCCTTTGTTGTATTTACAACTACCTTGTAGTTAGATGTATGCTGATACATAGATGTTGTAAACGGAATAGTTATAACACCTGATTCATCAGGCTTATATGTTCCAGAGTAATTATTGCCGTTATACAGGTCTGCTGAAAGGTTCGTATTTCCTGTAGAAGAATTTTTGTTTATAACAGCACAGGATTCCGCATTGCTTACTACACTGAAATCAAGCGATTTTTCTGCTATTGCAAAATTGCCGCCTGCTTTTTCATACGTTGCAAGTATTTTTACGGTATGGTTTCCTGCTGTAAGTCCCTGACAGTTATACCAGTACTTTTTGATGTCCGTACCACTTACTGATGACTGTAAACCATTTATCTCAGTACCGTCAATATACATCTTTACATCTGTAACATTCTGTGTTTTCTGAATTATTGAAGAAATTGCAAACTCTCTGTTCTCAAGTGCAGTTGTTGTCTGAATATCTCCTATTTCAGGTACCTGATAGTCTATTGCTGTAAGCTTTCTTTCAGCAAAGTTGTTGTCTGTAGCAAATTCCTTTGTTACCATACTCTTGTTTGTAAGCTTTACTGAAATCTGACTGTCCTTTGTCTGAGGTGTCCAGGGAATTTCAATCTTATTTGCTGAAGCTCTTCCCATCCATACGTCCTCAGCCGAGTATATAACATCATCGCCGTCTTTTACAACTATGTCTACCCAGCCGCCTGCAAGGTTTCTGTTGAATACGTCACAATGAAGTGTTGTAGGCTCATTTACATAGAACTTTCCGTCTACATAGATATTCTCTTCATAAACGGCGAAATCCGACTTCAATGTAATATCACGGTAATTATCAAGATTGCCTATATAATTTACAGATGAGTTGATAGGATAGTAATGTATTATCTCCATATCCGATACAGTTCTGAAATGGGTCTGAGTTGTGGAAAAGTCAGCTACCAAAGAATAGCTTCCGCTTCCGGCACTTGAACCGCCATTGTAACTGAATGCACTTACTACAGATGACATATCAACCATCTGCATTGAAATATTGGAGCAGCCGTTATTTACGGTTTTACCTACCTTTACATAATTGTTTGATGAATTATTACTCTTTCCTGAAACTCTGAAAGAAGTTGTCATTACCTTGTCATTAGCTGATTCATCGCCAGCCTGAAGTCTTGTTGTTACAAGCATCATATTATGTGAAGGATTGAATTTAGCACCCTTCAGTTCAGAATCTATATAGCTGTTTTCATACTCTGATGGCAGATTAACATAGAAATCTTTTTCAACACCTACCCAGAAATTGGTATTTACTGTTGATTTTATAACAACACGAAGAATATATTTTCCGTCCTTCTTGAATTTGGTTGTTATTGTGGGAGTATCTGTCCAGCCTGTAATATCTTTCCAGTTCCATGAACCTGCTGTTCTGTATGAGAATTTGAATTTGAAATTCTTTGAAATATCAACATTCTTTGCAGTTGCAGTTAATTTAACATTCTCGCCTACTATGCCGGGTTCGGGAGAAGCTTTAAGGTAAAATGTCCACTTTTTCTTAGGCGGTTTACTTGTTGCCGGCTCAGTGGGCTTTGTAGGGCTTGTAGGACTTGTGGGGTTTGTAGGCGGAGCTGTCGGCGGATTTGTCGGCGGATTTGTCGGCGGCTCTGTCGGTGCCGTCGGTGGATCTGTCGGCGGAGCTGTAGGTGTCGGTGTGGGAGTATCAGGTACGGAAGGGAAGTTAGGAACAGGAGCACCTATTCTCTGTGCATTGGTACACTGATTTCTCTTGTTGGGATATGTATCAGAACCGCCTTCGCCGTCTTCACCCTGTGCCTTGTCTGATATATCTTCCATAGCATCGTCCATAAGTTCATTGAAAATCCAGCCTCCAATGAACAATCCTGCGGCTACACCCCAGCCTACAGGGCCTGACAAACCAAGCGTAAGTATACCTGCCGCACCTAATCCAACGTTTACAACATCTTTTGTAATACCAAGTTTGACATATTTTTCCTTTTCCTCTCCTGAAATAACACTGTTGGGAGTATTAAGAACATCGTCAAGCTTATAGAAATTCTCTGTACTTGATGCATGGTAAACCAAATCATATGCACTCTTTCCAAAGCCTACCCATGCATACGTATGCTGAAAGCCTGCAGCTGCACCGCTCACCTTGGGAGCATCTCTCAAAGTCTGTCCTAAGTTCTTAGTAGAATCGAATACATCTGCAACGTCTGCACCAAGACCGTAATTAAATACTTCCTGTCCGTCTACAAGAAGTGATACTCCGTCATTTATTTTCGGTGCCCAGTCGCCAAAACTTTCTGCCACATCAGTAATTACATCATCTCCTGATGTATTCTTATCATTTATAGCTTCGCTGATTAACTTAGCTACATTCTTCAATCCTGTATTGGATTGTTCTTCTTCATCATATCCGGAAACTTCCGTTTCCCCGTTGGTACTGTTATTTTCCTCCAGTATTTCAGACATAATACCGTACTTTATATCATCTGAAGATACAACGTAACTGTAATGAACTGTAACAGTACCTGCCTCTTCATTGAACTCGTAATTTTTATCTATTACTGTTCCTGAAGGCTTGTTTCCTTTATATGCGGAAACTTTGATAGTATTGCTTGCTTCTGCAAGTTTTTGTCCTGTGTTGTCATCGATAAACGGGAGCGTATATGATATTGTACAGTCGGTATCCTGATTTATTTCTTCTGACGAACCCTTATTATCAAATACAAAACTGTCCTGCATAGCCTGAGAGTCAAGTGAAAGGTTAAAATATACCTTTCCGCTCTTCTGATACTGTATCAGGTCTTTCATTGTAACGGAATATATGTCTTTTCCCTGAGTATCTATTACAACAGAAAACTTCTTCTCTTTGCCTGCGGCAGAAATAACAAGGTTTCCGCTTACTCTTGAAAGATTATCTTCTTTCATTGCGGTAAAGTCAGGAGTTACCTTTATGCTTACGCTCTCGTTTGCCTTCATCGGAGTTTCGCTCACACCGGGGGTAAGAAGAACGTATTTGTCAAGAGCCTCATCTGCATATATACTTACACTGCTGAGCTTTCCTCCGTTGTTTGTTATCAGATAGTTCTGCTCCAGTGTTTCCTCATCGGAAGATGTGAGGTCACAGGTAAAATTCAGTGTTTCATCGGGCAGATTAAGATCTACCTCAGCTTCATTGTCCAGTATATTGTTCACACCGTCCACAATATACGCTTTTACAGGAAGTGTGTATTTGTTCTTTTCAGCTCTCTGTGCAAATACCGAAAGCTTTACTCTTGTACTTGCACCTGCTGTCAGCAGTGTAGGCTGCGTTGCCGAGCCTGCATCGATAAATCCCAGATAAATATCACTGTAGGGATTATCCACCGAAAGGAAAAATACTGCATTTTCCGTGCCTGTGTTCTTTACGGTTACATAACAGCTCTGGTCAAAATCTCTTTCAATATTGAAAGAAACATCTGTTATTTCCAAAGACTGCATATGTGCCTCTTTTTTCTCCAGAACTTTCAGAATATCGTCCGATATTGCATTGATACGGACTTTCTTACTCGTCATTTCAGGAGTTGCGGCAAAAGCTGTAGGTATAACGACAGACATAAGCATTGTTGCTGTCAAAGCTGCCGCTACCAGTTTTTTGCCAAGGTTTCTTATCATATTTTTTCCTCCTTTTCCGTCGGGGCTATGCTCCCGAAAAAATTTTCGAGTTTTCGGGAGCGTAAGCCTTCAGACGAATATTTATTTAAAATTTGACTGAACAAATTTTAATTTACTTTACATATATCTTGATGTATTCGGTACGCTTTGTAGAGCCTACACTGTCGTATGCGGTAACTCTTACCTTGTATACGCCTGCCGTATCTGCCGAGAACAATGCTACAGAACCTCCGTTGTAAAATTCTGTCCACTGTCCTGCACCTGTCAGACAGTATTCATATCTGTAACCGATATTTCCTGTACCGCCTGTCGAGCTGCATATAAGTATAGTATCCGTATCTACCGTTACATGGTCGGGCATTGCCGAAATAGTACAGTTCACCTTGGGATTGATTGTGATTGAGCTTGTGCTGCTCTTTTCAACTCCGGAGCTGTTTCTTGCTGTTACTCTTATATCATAAACGCCCTCTGTGTAAAGCTTGCAGGTCTGATAAGCATTTTCTGAGAAGTCACAGAACTTTTTCCATTCTGTCTGACCTTTAAGTCTGTACTCATACTTATATGTGTAGCTGTCGCCTGAATCATATGCAACTGCTGTATTAACGCTGAATGCTATTCCTGCGGTTGTACTGCCACGGCTTACATTGAATGACAGAGCGAAATCCATTACAACTACAGATGAAGAAGCTGTCACTGTTTTTCCCGTATCGTCCGTTATATAAGCTGTGATTGTATAAGTACCCTCTTTGTCTGCCGAGAAATTCACCTTATCATCTGTGCTGAAATCCTTGAGTACCTTTTCGGTATTGTCAAAGGAGCTTTTTACGGTAAATTTATACTTTGCTGTTCCTGAAGCGTAATTGGAATATGCAGAAAATGCACACTGCTGTCCGATTGCGATACGACCGCTTGTATCGTTCCTGATACCGCCTTCCAGAGTGTGAACAACAGGATTCTGTACCCTGAGCGTCAAAATCTTTGTTTCGTATCCTACACCTGTTGCATCTGAGGTGTTTCCTATTGTAAGACCGTTGTTATCCCTTGCAGATGCTCTTATACTGTAATAACCCTCTGCCGAGAATTTGAACTTGAGAATAGTCTTGTCAGTATATCCGCTGTATACAAGAGGCTGCCAATCTCCGTTATCCTTCTTGAACTGATACATAAACTTGACAGGCTTAGCTCCTCCCGTTACGTTTGCGTTGAGCGTAACCTCCGTATCGGGAACTACATTTGTCTGTGAAAGCCAGTAGTCAAACTCCATCTTCTTTGCAATTACGTTGATATTTGCAGTTGATGTTACACCGCCTGCATCTTTTGCGGTAACTCTTATTTCATACATACCTGCATAAGCGGCATATGCGTCTGAGGTTGCACACTGTCTTGTTGTGAATGTTGCGGTATTGCTTTCGCCGTAATCCTGGAATACGTGCCATGTTGATGACAGACACTCTCTGTATTCAAACTTATATGTATAGTTTGAAGGGTCAATATTTCTGAATGAAGCCGTCAGATTTATATCTTCTCCTACATATACCTTATCGTTGTCAGCTTCAAGCTTTACGGCAGCTCCCATAACCGAAACTGTCTGTGATGCAATCGCCTTGTTTCCTGCATTGTCGGTTGTTACTACCCTTACGGTATAGTTTCCTGTCTGGCTGAACTCCATATCTGCACTTGTGTTTGTTCCTACATACAGATTTCTCCATTGTGTATCGGAAACGCTCTTATACTGATACTTGTATGTAAGACCTGTTCCGAAGCCTGAAGAAGATACTTTGAGTGTCTTGACATCGTTCAGGTTAGCCGTTTCGGGTGCGGTAATTGTCGTAGCAGGCTTTTTGATTGTTATTGTCTTTATGTTTGTAGCCTTGATGGAAGTATCCTTATTGTATCTTGCAGTAACTCTTATCTGATAATTTCCTGTTGCGGTCAGAGTAAGCGGACACTTGTCGAGAGATGTGAAGTTCTTTATCGTTGTCCAGTCATTCGTACCTGATTTTCTGTACTGATACATATATGAGCAGTCATTTACCATATTGCTTACGCTTGCACAGATTTCAAACTTTTCGTTGAGAACAGGTGTTTTGCTTGTATAGAAATTAACAGCAGGACTTGTTATATTGAAAGACTGCATTTTTTCCGCAGTATTTTCCGCATCGTCCTTTATGCTGAGTCTGAGCTGATAGCTGCCCGGAATGGTAAATGTAAATTCTATTTCCCTCTCGGAAGAGAAGTCACTTATTGTAGTCCATTCTTCCTCTTTTGCTTCCTTATACTCAAACTTATACTGCTTGTTCTTTCCGAAGTTTGTACCTGCACCTGTTATGGTTATCTTCTCGCCGACCTTCGGATACTTATTGGAGAACGTCATAGTTGCACGGGGAGCGGTTACTTCTACATTCTGAGTTTTTACCAGCTTGTTTCCTATTGCATCGGTAACAGTTGCACGGACGGTAAATTCTCCGTCCTCCTCAAAGAAATATGAGAAGTTTGCAGGGGTTTCGGGTGTAGGGATTTCTCTCCATACTGCATTCTCAGAATTTGCATTTGCCTTTTCGGTATACTCAAACGAATATGTGTAATCAGGAACACCTCTTTCTGCGGTTGTCTTGAAGGTATATGTTCCTGCTCCTGTACGTCTTGCTTCAAAGCTTCCAGATATATTCTCATAAATTGTAAAGGTAACAGTTTTCTTTCCGCCGTACTCTCCCATACCGTATATTGTTATGGTTGCATCGCCTATGTGATAATAGTTGTTTGAATAGTATGCCTTATAATCCTTGTTTTCTTCAAGCTCTTTTCCGTTTTCATATATCTTTAAGTTTGCTCTTGCATTGTAAGCATACGGTACATAACGGTCATATGTTATTGTGCAGTCGCCTATCTGTGTGCGTGTATCCTCTATAACCTCGCAGGTATAGCCTTTACCGCTGAAAGATGTATGCAGATATGAATCCTGTGTTACATATGCTGTAAAACCTGACGTGTTAAGATTGTTAATAGCATAGCTGCCTATCGAAAGAACATTTCCGTACTCTTTGATTGACGTAAGCTTCTTACAGTTATAGAAAGCATAGTCACCCAGCGATGTTACCGTACCGGGAATGATAACCTCGCCCTCTTTCAATCTGGGGCAGAAATAAAGAATTGTCATATCTTTATTGTAAAGTACGTTGTCTGCTACGGTAAATACTGTATTTTCATCTGATACTGTAATGGTTGTAACTGAATCCGCAAAGGTTCTTGTAGGATTTAATGATGTTACTCCACTTCCTATATGTATGGACTTAACGGGTGCAGATGTAAAAGCATAGTCGCCTACGGTCTTTACGTTATCAGGAATAACAACATCACTTAACTTTGTTCCGTAAAAAGCCTCATAACTTATTGTTTCAACTCCGCTTCCGAACTCAACGCTTTCCAAAGCATTACAGTACTGGAAAGCATATGTACCGATTGATTTTACACTGTCGGGAATTGTTATGCTTGTTAGTGCCCTTGCATTTTCAAAGCATTCGTAAGGAATAGCTTCCAGACTGTTACCGAATACTATCTCGCCGAGTGCATAGCAGTTGTAGAAGCAGTAGCTGCCAAGTGTTTTGGTATTCTTTCCGAAAGTAACGGACTGCAAAGCCGTACAGCCTTGGAACGCACGTTCACCTACAGTTTCACAGTCATCGTTTATTACTATCTTTGTCAAAGCCGTACAACTATAGAAGGCACTGTTTCCTATTGATTTTACAGATTTTCCTATTGTTACCGCAGTTATTTTATTTGCACGGTCAAATGCACTGTCGCTTATTTTCTCAACCGTATCTGGAATAACATACTCGCCCTCTTTTGCACGGGGGAATATTACTATATCTGTCACATTCTTATTGAAAAGCACTCCGTCAACAGACGAAAAAGTTTCGTTATCAGCAGATACACTTATTGATTTCAGTGCCGTATCTGAAGAAAATGCGGAAACAGGCAGGCTTGTTACACGCTTTCCTACATAGAAGCTTTCAAGTGCGGTACAGTTACTGAACGCATTTCCGCCAACAGTGGTAACGCTTTCAGGAAGGGTTACTGATGTCAGTGCCTTACAACTGTTAAAAGAATATGAACCGATACTTGCAAGTCCTTCATTGAATGTAACTGTAGCAAGTGAAGAACAGCCTGAAAAAGCATAATCTGAAATTGACGTTACTGTTGAAGGAATATCTATAGACGCAAGCGATGTACAGCCATCGAAAGCTGCATAAGGTATGTATGTCATACCACTTCCTAATGTAGCTGATTTCATGGCACTACAGCCGTTGAATACACGGCTTCCCATAGTTGTAACGCTGTCGGGAATTACAATGCTTTCCAGTCCCGTATATTCAAAAGCATATGTATCAATTTTTGTCAGACTTTCGGGAAGAGTTATGCTTTTAAGTGCTCCGCAGCTCCAGAAAGCCTCATAATTTATTGAAGTAAGTCCTTTGCCCACATTAATACTTGAAAGTGCATAACAGTTATGGAAAGCATAACTGTCTATTGTCAGGCAGGTATCGGGAAGAACTACTCCGTTCAGTTTTGAACAGCCTTCAAAGGCATAGCTTCCTACTATTTCCAATGAATTTCCAAGCGTAACAGTTTCAAGTGCGGTACAGCCTCTGAATGAATAACCGCTTGTTGTTTTCAGAGTATTCGGGAATGCAAGAGTTGTCAGTTTCTCGCAGTACTGGAAAGCATATGCTTCTACTGTTTCAACATTTTTGCCGACAGTAACTGATGTAAGGCTCTGACAATAAGAGAACGCATATGTGCCTATAGTCTTTACGGTATCGGGAACTGTATAGCTTCCCTCATAGCCACGACCCACTCTTATAAGCTTTGTCTTGTCCTTATTGAACAAAGCACCGCTTGCATCATTTGAGAAATTGGCATTGTCTTTATGTACCGTTATGGTTTTAAGTGCAGTATCTCCTGATACTACATTTACAAAATCCATAGTTTCTACATTTTTGCCTATGGTAATCTGCTCCAGTGCCGTACAGTAGCGGAAAGCTTCCGTTCCTACTACCGTTACGGTATCGGGAATTGTAACAGATGTAAGTGCGTAGTTATATTCAAAGGCATATTGTCCTATTTTTGAAATGTTAGCCGACCAGTTTATCTGAGTAAGATTTCGGCAGCTTCCGAAGGCATAATTTCCTAACTCCTCAATATTATCGGGAAGTGTAATCGAGGTTATTCCGTAGCAGCTTCCGAATGCACAGTAAGGAACGGCTTTCAGACCTTTTCCTATTGAAATCTCTGTCGCAGCCTGACAGTCATCGAAAGCATAGCTGCCCATAGAAGTCACAGAATCGGGAATGCGTATACTTGTCAGCTTCTGACAATGGTCAAAAGCATCGCCCTCGATACTTTCAACACCGTTTCCCAAATCCAGAGTTTCCAGACCTGTGTCATAGTAAAAAGCCTCATAGCCTATTCTCTTACAGGTGTCAGGTATTTTAACTGATTTAAGGGCATAACAGTAAATAAACGCATAGTTGTCTATTTCTTTAAGTCCGTTATTAATATTAATCTCCGTCAGGCTCTGACAGTCACGAAAAGCTGAAGCTCCTATTTTTTCTACAGTTGATGACAGGGTTACAGATGTTACTTTAGAACCCTTGAAAGCACTGCTGCCTATTTCCGAAACAACATATCCGTTGAAATCCTCAGGAATAATGACTACAGTATCAGAACCTATGTATTTTGTTATGATTACATCATCATTATCCGAAAGCTTATACTCAAAATCGTATATGCTTGTTTCCGTTCCTGCTTTTGAAGCAGACTTTTCTGTTTTATCGGCTTTGAATACCGATGTTGTTGTAGTACGTCTTTCGGATACGGAAGTATCTTCCTTTTGTACCTCGCTGTCGCTGCTTTTTACTGTCGCAACGGCTGCATATCCGCTGTTAAGTACTATCGATGACGTAAGTATCATACTGAGAGTAACTCTTGAAAACAGCTTTGGTAAAGACTTTTTCTTGTTTTCCATCAAATAACCTCCATTGAAATAAAATTTTGCCAAATAAAGTTAGCTTATAATTAATAATTTTAACAAAATCCATATTAGATTTTAGCATTTAAATGTACTAAAGTCCATAGCAAATTTTTATTTTCGTTTTATTTTATAAATTTTTTTAATCTTAGTGCAAAAATACCGCACGGAAAGTAAGCGTTGAATCCTTAAAACGCATATCGTATTTTATTCCGTGCAGGTCAAGTACGGATTTTACTATCGAAAGTCCCAGACCATTGCCTTTTGCGTGACGGCTTTTATCCTTTCGGACATACGGCTGCCAAATCTGCTTAAGCTCGGATTTTGTCATAGGCTCGCTTTTGTTGGAAATTGTGAGCGTACCGTCCGTTATATCAATACTGATTTCGCTTTCGGGAAGTGAATATTTCACCGCATTATCAGTAAGATTACGCACAGCGGTCTTTATAAGCTCTTTATCCGCACTGATGGTATTGTTTCCGCCGTGCGTAAGGCTGATACTTTTGCCGTCAGGCAAAAACTTAATCTTTCCGCATATTTCATTCATAAGCTCATATAAATCAAATTCGGTTCTGTTGAGCGTCATCGCATATGAATCCAGTCTGCTGAGATTCAGCATTTTATGGACAAGACTGTTTATTTCCTCTGTCTGTTCTATAATCTGTTCAAGATAGCTGTCACGTTCGCTTTCGTCAATATGTTCCTTTAAGCTGTAGGCATATCCGCTTATTACAAAAAGCGGAGTTTTTATATCGTGTGCCAGAGCATTTGTCATATCGTTACGCTTCTGCTCCTGCAAAATCTGAACCTCCATCATTTTCCATATCATAAAGCACAGTATGAATGCTATAGTCAGAAAAAATACGAAAATAACAGCAATTCCCAACGCAAGCGTTCCTCCGATATTGTCATACAATTTAAATTTTTTCGCATACTGGAGCATATAGACACTGTCATCTGAGGAATTATTTTTATTTACGCTGTAATCCTCAAGATAATTGTACAGTGACTCATTATTCAGATAAATATAATCTGACGAATAAAAAATATATTCCAGAAATCCTGTAGAAACAGTTTCCGTAATCTTGCTACGCTGTTCATTTGTAAGTAAATTTACCAAATCACTGTTGTATGCACCGTTGAGCAGAAAATTCCACGGAACAATGTTTCTTCTCATATCGTTGCATACATAAACGGTTTCATCTTTTTCCGTTATATCCTTAAGCTTGAATGTATCTGCAATTTCATCTGAAACAAACCATGCGTCTTCATCTCCGACACCCGCCACTTTAAGTTCCAGCGGAATAAACTCAACATATCTTATACAGAATTTCGTACAGACAAGCTCATAATGCTTTCCGTCATCTCTTTTTGTACTGAACCACTTTTCCGCACGTCTGTACTGCTCACTGCTAAGCTGATTTCGTACCGTATCATACGAAATAAATCCGTATACATTAAGAGAATGCTCCTCATCTTCCTTTATGCCGTACTGCACACCTATTTTTCCTGCCGTATCAGCAACCTTTTCGCCTGTTTCCGAATTTATGAGTATAATCTGATTTTCACTGTTCTTTTCATTTCCGCTTTCGGAATATGTAAGACCTCTGTTGCTGAGAAAAATATTGTTTACTATATCATAGCTGCTTACTCCCACAGAAAGCCGTTCCTTTATATAGGATATGTTTGCAAGTTCTCTGTTCTGCACGTTTATTTTTTCAATGTACAGAGAAATTACACAGTATGCCGCCGATACCGCAATCCATACCGCCGTAAGAATAAGCGTTACACGCAAAAAAAGCCTGTTTCTCTGTTGTTTAAGACGTTTTTCCATTTTCAGCAATCCTCTATTTTATATCCTCGCCTGACAACTGTTTTTATCAGCTTTCCGTTTGCTCCCAGTGCTTTTCTTAGGTTTCTCATATGAGTATCAAGCACACGCTCGTCCGTACCGCTGTTATAGCCCCAGACAATATCCATAAGACGCTCACGGCTTATAATTTTTCCCTTGTTTTCGATAAGTACCTTTAAAATACCGTATTCCCTTGCGGTAAGCTTTACCTCCTCACCGCCGTTTATGACCATTCCGTTGTTCGGATTAAGCGACAGATTTCCCGTGCTGAAAATTTTTGAACGCACCAGTCCCTTTGAACGTTTAATAAGTGCGTTTACCTTTCCGTACAGAACAGGCAGCGGAAACGGCTTTACCACATAATCATCACAGCCGAGTGCATATCCGTTGAGCATATCCGCTTCGTTTGCTCTTGCCGTTATGAACATAATAGGTACATCACTCTCCCTGCGTATCTCCCTGCAAATTGAAAATCCGTCAAGTTCAGGAAGCATAACATCAAGCAAAAGCAAATCGTAATTATTTTCATATGCTTTCTCAAGTCCTGTCTGTCCGTCCGCTGCAACATCAACACTGTAAACATCTTTTTCCTTTTTTGTAATATAATTCACAATAATATTTCTTATATTCCTGTCGTCCTCAACAAGTAAAATACTGTACACTCCAAATCACCCCGAATTTATTTATATGTACCAAAATTTCATTCTGAAGTTATTGAAATAATTATACTTCATCTGAAAAAATATAGCAATATCTTCAGTTAATCTTCAGATTGTCATTATATAATAAACTCAGATAAAACAAAGAAACAACACGGACACACAATACACTATATCATATCTCAGGAGGTCAAACATGAAAAAATTTCTGTCTTTTTGCTTATCCGCTTCACTCATTGTAAGCACCGCATTTATAAGTGCCTGCACCCCTACTTTGTATACAGACGATGTTCCCGTAATCCAGAAAGATGAAGGTCTGCGTGTACACGCAGTAATAAATTCTACCGATACTCAGGCATGGCACTTGTGGCAGAGTGTACACGATGAATATTTAAAAGTTGAAAATCCCTCCGAAAAATATTTCTTTCTCCCCTCCTCCGCCGATGAAAAATTCGCCGACATATACAATGCCTACTCAGAAGAAGTAATCCTGAACGGTGTTTCCATCAAGCCTGACACAACGGAAAAATTTGAGTATAAAGTCAACACTCCGTATGAAGTAAAGGTAAAAGACCAGACATTTTCACTTCGCTTTATGAAATCAAATGCGGAAGCTGCGGTTTTCATAAATAACCAAAGTGCAGGCGGAAACGGTACGGATTTATTTTCTTACCTCAACGATGAAAATAACAATGCTGACAAAAGTCTTAGTGCAGCAGCTTCGGGAGCTATTATTGACTCTGACGGCAATATTGACAATACACCCATAACAAAAATAAAAGGCAGAGGAAATACCTCATGGGACAAAAGCAAAAAATCCTACAATGTTACATATGAAAACGATGTATCTGTTGCAGGTATGAAAAAAGGCAAAAAATATTCTCTGCTCGCAAACTATCAGGACGACTCACTTTCAAGAAACCGCTTTCTTTATGACCTTGCAGACGCTGTGGACGTTCCCTATGCTTCCGACTCACGCTATACAGACCTTTATATAAACGGCTTCTACTGCGGCTCTTATCAGATGTGCGAAAAAGTAGCTGCAGGCAAAAACTCCCTTGTAAACGATATATCAACAATCAGTTATCTGAATGCGAACGGCTCGGTAAAAAAGGATTTTCCTTTTCTCTGTGAAGCTGACCCCGGTATAAATAAGGATAAGGATTACTTTGTTGAAACTGACGGCGGTTATGTTGTAATAAAATATCCTGAGCTTAAAAAAGACGATAAGGGCTATGAACAGGTCAAAGAATATGTTGCTGAAAAATACAACGCTTTCTTTAATGCAGCTTCCTCCAAAAAAGATTTATCCTCTGTAGGCGATATTGACTCTCTTTCAAAACTGTACCTTATAAATGAGCTTGGAAAAAACTGGGACTCAGGTGTATCAAGTACATACTTCGTATACAAGCCTGACGCATCAGGAAAATATAAATTCTTCGGTTCACCCGTATGGGATTATGACAACGCTCTCGGTAATGCAACAGGCGTAGAAGAGGAACTTGAATACTTCAATATCAAGGACTATGAGCAGTACACAGGCTGGTGGTGCAGATATAAGGGCGGTTCGGACAATATAATAAACCGTCTGTCACAAAATCCCGAAATTCTTAATTCATCAAAAACCATATGGTTCGACAAATTCGTACCCGCAATAAACCATTTTTCAGGCGAAAGCAAAAGCGAAAAGTTGAATGCTGAATTATATACCAATGCTGAATTATATACCTCGGAAAAATACTACTCCCTCATCAAAGACAGTGCCGAAATGAACTATAAAAGCGGCTGGCTTCTGAATACAGGCGACTGGATTGCAGACCATTCATCACTTACCAAAGCAACATTCGATGCAAAAACCAAAAAAATGATAACCGACCAGAAGGCAGCTTCATATAATTCAGATTTCACAGGTATGTACAATTACTGCCGTGACTGGACAATAAGCCGTGCCGCATGGCTCTCACAGGAGTTTTCAAAATAAGCTATGGCAAAGACAGTTTTCAACAGATATGAGAAAAAATACATAATCCCCGAAAGCATATATGCAGAGTTTATCCGCCGCCTGTCCGAAAAAATGACTCAGGATAAGTACGGTCTGCATACAATATGCAACATCTACTATGATACCCCCGACTATCTCCTTATAAGACGCTCTATGGAACATCATACCTATAAGGAAAAACTGAGGCTGAGGAGCTACGGAATACCCGATAAAAATTCCGTGGTATTCCTCGAAATAAAGAAAAAATACCGCAGAATTGTCAACAAACGCAGAGTAAGTATGACGCTTTCTTCCGCATACAAATACACGGGAGAAAAGCACGATATAAAACAGGAAAGCGGAAATCTGATACTTGATGAGATAAATTTCTTTCTCAACCGATACAACCTCAGAAAAAGTATGTATATAGCATATGACAGAATAGCTTTCTTCGGTAACGATGACAGTGACTTCCGTGTTACCATAGATACAAATATCCGCTACCGTATGGAGAATATGGAACTCGAAAAGGGCGATTACGGCACAAAGCTTCTCCCTGACGGCTACTACCTTATGGAGTGCAAATTCTTAGGTGCAGCTCCGCTGTGGTTCTCGCAGCTTCTTGCCGATATGAAGCTTTACACAACATCTTTCTCAAAATACGGAAATATATACAAAAAAATCAACGGACAGTTCGACTTTGAAAAAATGATGACAAATTATAAAAACAACTGGGAAAAAGGAGCTTGTGAACAATATGTTGGATAGTATTTTCAGTAATGTAAACTTTGATATTAAAGCCGTTCTTATAGCTATGGGTGCGGCAATCATACTCGGAATTTTTATAGGCATTCTCTATAAGATTTCAAATGCCGAATCGGGAAGCTTTGCGGTTGTTGTTGCGATACTTCCGCTTCTGGTAACAATAGTAATTATGATTGTAAACGGAAATATCGGAACTTCTGTGGCTGTTCTGGGTGCGTTTGGTCTGATAAGGTTCAGAAGTGCTCCCGGAAGTGCAAAGGAAATATGCTTCATATTCTTTGCTATGGCTGTAGGACTTGCTACGGGAATGGGATTTTTTACACTCGCCGTACTGCTCACTATGGTATGCGGACTGTTCATTCTCATTCTTGAAAAAATAAACTTCGGCTCAAGCCTGTCAAGCGAACGTGAACTGAGAATTACTATCCCTGAGGATTTGAACTATGACGATATTTTCGATGACATATTCTCGGAATATACCAAAAGCATAAAGCTTGAAAAGGTAAAAACCTGCAATATGGGTACTATGTATGAGCTTTCCTACAGAATAAAAATGAAAGATATGAAACAGCAGAAGGAATTTATGGATAAGCTCAGATGCAGAAACGGAAATCTTACCATTGTACTCGGACTTGTTCAGAGCGGTAACTGGTAACACATAAAGTTTAGGTCAAGCCTTTTCAAAGGCTTGCGGTTTCCAAAGGCAGAGCCTTTGGTCAGGATTTTTAAGGGTGAAACCCTTAAACGCAATTTATTTAAAAGCAACAAAAGCCGCATATGCGGCCTTTTTGCTTTATTCTTTTGAGTTTAAAATTCGGGCTATAGCACTGTCTGTATTTGAATAACCTTTGTATTTTCTTCTGGTTGCCATTCCTCCACGGATATGCCTCTGAGCCTTGTTGACCTCTAAAACGTGCTTTACCTGCTCATAGAGCTGCGGATTTACATATTTCAGCCTTTCGCTTACATCTTTATGTACTGTACTTTTGCTGACTCCGAATTTTTTTGCCGCACTGCGTACCGTTGTTTTGCTGTCTATAATATAATGCCCCAGTTCAACTGCTCTCTCCTCTACTATTCCTTTCATGAGAACCCTCCGTTATTTAAGAAAGATATTAATTTATATGCCTGATAATCTCTTTCTATCACAGAGGTTTTTCAACATTATATTTACATATGTATAAACTCTTTCAGCAAATATTTGTTCTCAAGTGCCTGCGATTTTCAAAAAATATCTGTAAAGATTTCCTTAAATTTCGTCATACTGTCCGTCAATTCTATCTTTTATATAAAACATTCATATTTTACGGGCATTTTTATTTACAAAAAGGAAATTTTTTTTTAGTACTGTTCAAAATGAAAAAAATATGCTATTATATATGTTAAGTGTAGAAAGTACATTGTAGGTTGCGGGAATGTTAAGACTTAATCTTTATTCTTTTTGCATTTTGGGAGGGACTATTAAATTGATGGACATTAAAAAGAGAATAGGTCTTTTTAATGTGAGAAAATTTGTTCTGGCAGTTGCCGATATGTTTATCATCGGTGTGTCAGCACTTCTGGCTAACTATTTTCTTACTTTGACTGATAAACCGCCTATACAGCCTTCCATAATTACTATGCAGACATTTCTTGCGGTAGTGGTCGGATTTATGGCTCTCTGGTTCTGCGGAGCTTACAGCAAGATGTGGCGGTATTTCAACGCAAAAGACTATATTTCCTGCATACTCGGAATAACTATAGATATGGCTGTGGTTCTTCTGACTGCTGTTACAGGAGCGTTTTCTGCAGATACAAATCTGGATTCCTTTTACATATTCTTCATAATAGAATACATTATCTCGGTAATAGGTATAATTGCCTTCAGGCTTGCGTTCAGAAAAACCTTTCTGAAACTGGTTTCCGTCGGCGAAAATATGTATAAGAAAAGAACCCTGATTGTTGGTGCAGGACGTGCAGGAAAATTAATCATAAAGGAAATCTTAAACGCTTCCGAAAGCGATGAGGTCGCAAGGCAGTACCATATAGTGGGCATCGTTGATGATAACAAATCCCTTACGGGACAGAAAATACAGACTATACCAGTTATAGGAACTACAAGAAAAATAGAAACTATCTGCAAAGATGAAAACATAGATGTAATTCTTATGGCAATTCCCTCTTGTTCCGAAGATGACAGAAGAAGAATACTCGGGGAATGTTCTAAAACAACCTGTAAAATAAAAGTTATACCCTATGTGGGAAATCTGATTTTTGATGAATATAAAGTAAGCAAAAAAAGTGATAATGCTCCTACCGTAATAAGTCAGCTCAATGATATAAACGTTGAGGACTTACTTGGTCGCCTTCCTGTTTCATTTGACAATGAAGATACAAAAAGGCTTATAAACGGCAGGGTATGTATGGTAACAGGCGGCGGAGGTTCTATAGGTTCGGAGCTTGTAAGACAGATAGCAAAATTCAATCCAAAACAGATTATAATAGTAGATATTTACGAAAATAACGCTTACGATATACAGCAGGAAATGCTTATGGACTACGGCGACAAGCTTAATCTTGTTGCTCTGATTGCTTCCGTAAGAGATTACGAAAAAATGGAGCTTATTTTCGATAAATATAAACCTGAGCTTGTATTTCATGCAGCAGCTCACAAGCACGTTCCACTTATGGAGGCAGTTCCTGAAGAGGCTGTCAAAAATAACGTTGTCGGCACTTTCAACGTTGCAAAGCTTTCCGACCTTACGGGTGTCAGAAAGTTTATAATGATTTCCACCGACAAGGCGGTAAATCCTACCAACGTTATGGGAGCTACAAAGCGTTGCTGTGAAATGATTGTACAGTATATGGCTCAGTCGGGGTCAGAAACTGAGTTCGTTACCACAAGATTTGGTAATGTACTTGGTTCAAACGGTTCTGTAATCCCCTTGTTCAAGCGTCAGATAGAAGCAGGTAAACCTGTTACAGTAACTCACCCTGAGGTAATACGTTACTTTATGACCATACCCGAAGCAGTTTCACTTGTTCTTGAAGCCGGTGCTATGGCTAAGGGCGGAGAGATATTCGTACTTGATATGGGTGCTCCCGTAAAAATAGTAACGCTCGCCGAAAATCTTATAAGAATGTACGGCAAAGTTCCGTACAAGGATATTCCGATAAAATTTACAGGTCTGCGTCCCGGTGAAAAGCTTTATGAAGAGCTTCTTATGGACGAGGAGGACTTGAAGAATACCGCCAACAATAAAATTTTTATCGGCAAACAGATAAAGATAGAGCGTGACAGCTTTATCCGAAATTATGAAAAGCTTAAAGAATTTGCCTACAGCAACAATTCAGAAAAAACTCTGGAAATGCTTGAGCATATGGTGCCTACCTTTAAGCATAAAATAAACAATACAGATAACAATCAAACAAACACAAGTGTTCAGGAAAGTGTCAGCACTTCCTGATAATTAGACAGAAATTTACAGGTATAATATTTAGTTTTTTGGAGGATAAAATTATGTGTGGAATTGTAGGATACTGCGGATACAGAGATTGCAGCGACGTGCTTGTTGAAGCACTAACAAAGCTTGAATACAGAGGATATGACTCCGCCGGAATTGCTGTTTTTGAGGACGGCAATATAAGAGTTGAAAAATCTCAGGGCAGACTTGACAACCTTAGAAATAAAATGCTCAGTGACGGAAAACCCGAAGGTACTACAGGTATAGGTCATACAAGATGGGCTACTCACGGAAAGCCCTCTGACGTAAACTCTCACCCCCACAGCGGCGAAAAGGTTGCTATCGTTCATAACGGTATTATCGAGAATTACAAGGAGCTGAAAGATTTACTCATTGAAAAGGGTCAGAAGTTCCTCAGCGATACCGATACTGAGGTAGTTGCAAAGCTTCTCGGCTTTTACTATAAGAAAAGCCCTATGAATCCGCTTGAAACCATAAAAAATACTGTTGCCAGACTTGAAGGCTCTTATGCCCTCGGAATTGTATTCGAGGATTTCCCCGATATGATTTATGCTGCAAGAAAAGAAAGTCCCCTTATAGTCGGAGTAGGTAAGGACGAGTTTTTCATAGCTTCTGACGTTACCGCAATTATAAACTATACAAAGGACTACTACCTCATTGAACACGGTGAAATAGTTGAGATAAGCAAAGACGGCGTTAATATATATGATGAACACGGAGATAAAAAAGTAAAAACTCTCCTGACTGCTGACTGGGACGCAGAAGCTGCCAAAAAAGGCGGTTATCCTCACTTTATGATAAAGGAAATTCACGAGCAGCCCGATTCAATCAACACTACTATCAGACCCCGTATATCAAACGGTATGCCCAATCTTGAGGAATGCCAGATTACACTTGATAAGATAAAGGACTTCAAAAAGATTTTCATTGTTGCCTGCGGTACTGCTATGCACGCCGGTATGGTCGGCAAATACGTCATTGAAAAGCTTGCAAGAGTTCCCGTTGTAGTAGATATTGCTTCGGAATTCAGATACAGAGAACCCATCGTAGAAGAGGGTGATTTGGTTATAATAATCTCCCAGTCGGGCGAAACCGCCGACAGCCTTGCAGCTCTCAGACTTTCCAAAGAACTCGGTGCTAAAACGTTGGGTATCGTAAACGCTAAGGGAAGTTCTATCGCAAGAGAGGCAGATATGCTCATATATACCCATGCAGGCCCTGAAATAGCTGTTGCCTCAACAAAGGCTTATATCGTTCAGCTTTCCGTTATGTACCTGTTTGCTTTCGAGCTTGCTCTCGCAAAAGGTAAAATAACTGAGGAAGAGTGCTGTACACTTACTCAGCATCTTGAACTTACTCCCTCAATTATACATAGAATTCTCAGTGAAAACCTTTCTATGCCGCAGTTTGTTGCCACAAAGCTCGCTGCTGCCGACAGTCTGCTCTACATAGGAAGAGGTCTTGATTATGCTTTAAGTATGGAAGGATCTCTCAAGCTTAAAGAAATTTCTTACATACACAGTGAAGCTTATGCCGCAGGTGAGCTCAAGCATGGTACTATCTCACTGATAACGGATAATATGCCTGTAATTGCTGTTGCTACTCAGGAAAAGCTTCTTGAAAAAACTATCAGCAACATAAAAGAGGTAAAAGCAAGAGGAGCTATGGTAATTCTTGTTGCAAGAGAGGACTTCAAAATAGACCATGAAGCCTATGATTACCTCATTACTGTACCTAAAATAGACGATGTTCTTATGCCTATTCCTGCCGCTGTTCCCCTGCAGCTCATAGCTTACTATGCGGCTGTACAAAGAGGTAATGATGTTGATAAGCCCCGTAATCTTGCAAAATCAGTTACGGTTGAATAAATTTTATATGATTTGTGGCGAAGCCGTTTTAAAACGGCTTCGCATTATTGTATCACCACAAAATCTGCGGCTTCGCTTAACTTGGCGATTGCAGCCGACAAAATACGTTCGTATTTTGTCGAAAAAGTGCATATGCACTTTTTCCTGCGGAATCCGCAGGGCTGCAATCGCCGCAGCGACGCTCAGACTATTGTAAAAATTTTGCGTTAAACCATTGAATAAAAATAAGCTTTGGGGTATAATAGCTATGAAATACTGTATACAGATTGGAGGAAACTATTATGCAGATTACTAAAGATACATTGATTGGAGATATTCTTGACCAGAATGCAGCTGTAGCACCTATCTTTATGAGTATGGGTATGCACTGTCTTGGCTGTCCTGCTTCCAGAGGCGAAAGTCTTGAGGACGCATGTGCAGTACACGGAGTTAATGTTGACGACATTCTTTCTAAGATTAACGCTGTAATGGGAGCTGAGAAGTAATTCAGGCTTCTGAACTATATTCAGAATTTCGTCGGGTGATTGATGTTCCGTGTTTTTTACGCTGCATCGGTCACCATATTTTTACACCTTTGTTTTACGGAGGTTATGTATGAACAATAAATCATTCGGGCTTGATAACAGACTAAAGCTTTGTGCGGAGCTTGTACGGAAAAACAGCCGTCTTGCCGACATAGGAACAGACCACGCCTATCTCCCAATATGGCTTTGCAAAAACAATCTTGTCAGATGTGCAATAGCGGCAGATATAAATGAAGCACCGCTCAGAAGCGGCACAAGTGCGGTAAAAAAATTCGGACTGGAGCATATGATTGAAACAAGAATTTCTGACGGGCTTTCCGAAATATCCGCCGATGAGGCTGACGATATTGTAATAGCAGGTATGGGCGGAGAGCTTATAGCAAGAATTATAGATAATGCCGAATGGCTAAGGGATAGAAAATATCATCTTGTTTTACAGCCTATGACAAAACCTGAAAAACTCAGAGAATATCTGTATGGCAACGGATTTTATATCGAACTTGAAAAAGCTGTCGAAGCTGAGGGAAAGCTGTATACCGTAATGAGTGTCTGCTACTCAGGCGAATGCAAAGCTTTCAGCGATAATCTCAAAATATATTACGGAGAAATAAATCCGCTTCATTCTGAATGTGACAGACGTTACATTGAAAAAATATCAGCTTCTCTTTGTAAAAAAGGAAACGGTATTCTTTCAGCCGACCCTTACAGTCCCGAAGCAAAAAAATATATTGAATACGGATTGGCTATGCTTCAATATTCCAAAACAGGAGAAATACCTATTATGACTAAAGTTTATGACATATACAAGTATATAGACAGCTTTGCACCGTTTGATACGGCTATGGATTTTGATAATGTCGGGATTATGGTTGGCGACAAAAATGCTTTTGTAAAAAAAGCGTTAGTAGCTCTTGATATAACCGCTGACGTTGTAAAAGAAGCTCAGAAAGAAGGTGCTGACCTTGTAATAAGTCATCACCCCGTGATATTCACACCGCTGAAAAGTCTTGTCAGTAACAACGTTGTATATATGCTTGCTCAGTGCGGAATTAATGCAATCTCTGCCCATACAAATTTAGACCTCTCCAATCCCGGAGTAAATACCTGTTTTGCGGAGGCTATGTGTCTTGAAGAATTTACGCTCACCGACGGAATGGCTTTGGGAAATCTCAGTGCGGAAAATCCGCTCACACCAAGGCAGCTTGCAGAATATACCAAGGAAAAGCTGCACTGTGAAGGTGTAAGATATACCGACAGCAGCAATAAAATCAGACGTGTTGCCCTCGCAGGAGGTGCGTGCGGCAGTTATATATATCGTGCAAAGGAACTCGGTGCGGACGCTTTTGTTACGGGTGAAATAAAACATAATGTAATTCTGGAAGCCAACGATATGGGGCTTACAGTCATAGAAGCAGGTCACTACAAAACAGAGGATTTGGTAACAGATTTACTCGTTGAAAAACTCGGCAGACAATTTGAAAACGTTGAGTTCATAAAGTCAAAAACATTTTCAGACTGCATAAAATATGTCTGATAACTTATGATATAAAGGGAGGTTCATTATCTATGCAGAATAACAACAGAAATAATAATGACAATCATTATGACAGCTATTACGGCGATGTTTACTACAGTGACGGTTACAACGGAAACGCAAACGGAAACTACGGAAACTATAATCAGAACAACCGCTATAACCGCAGCAACAGCTATAATAACTATCAGAATAACTACCAGAACAACAACAGCTACTACAATAATCAGCCCTATGGTGCAGGTCTGAACCAGACATTTACTCAGACTTCATCATACACTCTTGCAAAATATATGGCTAAAACTTATCTGTGGATGTTCTTCGGTCTTGCAATTACCTTTGGTCTGGCTCTGTATATGATGTTCAACTCTGAATCGGTTTCTGAGTTTGTAATAAATCACTATTCAATGTATTTGGGAGCATCTGCGGCAAGCCTTGTATTTGTAGTAATTTTAGGCTTGGTTGTTGCAAAACTTCCGCCGCTCGCTGCAAAGATTATATTCATACTTTATTCAGCAGATATAGGCATACTGATTACACCCGTACTTCTTGCGTATTCCTTCAGTTCGGTAATATCGGCTTTTGCAGTAACATCAGGTATATATTTTGCTCTTGCAGTTATAGGTATTATCACAAAAAGAGATATGTCAAAGCTTGGATATATACTTAGTGTAAGCCTTATATGTATACTGGTTTATTCTTTAATCTCATACTTCTTTATCCGTTCCGAACTGAACGATATAATCATAAATGCGGTTGTTGTAGCTGTATTTATGGGCTTTACCATATTTGACAACTACAAAATAAAAAGAGAATTTTATGCCATTCAGAACAGCGGAAATGAAGCTTTGCTTGAAAAAACAAGCATACTCAGTGCATTGTCGATATATCTTGACTATATAAATATTTTCCTGCGTGTACTTGCACTGTTCGGAAAAAGAAGATAAGCTTTCGCAGAAATTCTGACGGAGAAAACCATAAAAGTTTTGATTGAACTTTTGAAAAAGTTCACGGTTTCCCAAAGCGGAGCCTTTGGTGGGATTTTAAAGGGCAACGCCCTTTAACAACACGTAATAAAACAAAAATGCTTTTTTTCAAGGCACTTTTGAAAATACTTTGCCCTGATACCGCCAAACGGTATCAGGGCATTTTTAAACTTTCCGTTAAAGGGTTTCACCCTTTAAAATCCTGACGAGGGCTCTGCCCTCGACCCGCAAGCCTTTGAAAAGGCTTGACCTAAACTTTATGTTTTATCTTTCACAGCCTTTTCGTCCTTTTTTCTCTTCAGCGAAACTATAACCGATAACACAATTATAATAACCGCTGCTGAAACGGCTGTTACTATTATTACCGTATTCTTATTATCAACAGGAGCAGCCTCTTCTTTTATATATTCATCTCCGCTGTCGGGATTTACAATAGTGCCGTCATAGCTTCCTTTTTTGACGGTTTCCTCAACAACAAGCTTTTCCATATCCACTTCAGCAAGTTCAACATCTGTAACTTCCTCAAAGTTTATTTCTATACTTCCGTCCTTAGCGTCATTTTTAACCTTGAATGTAGCCGATACAAGAAGATTTTTTTGGGTAAAGTCAAATCCCTCCTGAGCATTTACACCGATAAATCTTATCTGCCCCTCATCGTTTGTATTTGCTATAGTCATACCGAGATTTGGAACATTTACAGTATCCTTCTGAAGCTCCAGAGAAGCCGCAGGATATTTTAATGTTGCGTTTATACCCGAAAGTCTTTTATCAGTCTGAATCATACAGATATATGTAATGGTATCGCCGCTGCTGCACTTATTTCCGCTTATAGTCACGGAGTTATCCGCAAATACTGAGCTTACACCAACAAACATCATTGTCAGAAAAACCAACAAAAATGCCGCCGATTTTTTTAAAATCAAATTCATTTATACATCAATCCTTTTTCAAGCTGAATTACTAAAAAGCAGACACCACTTTCGCAGTGTCTGCCTTTTTTCAGTTATTTGATATAGTCAAAACAGAGATAATCAGAACTTCTTAACATACATATTGAACTCTGCATCATTGATAGGCTGATACTTACCGTTAATGTAAACAGTGTTCATCTTTGTGTTTACAAACTTTGTAACTGAGTATGAAAGAATAGCTGTGCCAGCCTTTTTAGCTGTAAATCTTACGCAAACAAGCTTGGTTGTTTTTCCTTTAAGACCCAGACCGTCTGATTTAACGTCCATTATGGTTGCTTTTCCGTCTGTGGAGAAGTTAGCAGTTGCCATATTTCCGCCGGGCAGCGAAGCCGATGTAGTTGTAGCACCTGTAGCATAATTTATAGCAGCGTCACCTACTGCAAACTTCTTGCCGTTTGCAAATGTAGTTGATACTCCCAGTATATCGCTGTCATAGTTTACATCTACTGTCCAGCCGCTTATATCGTAACCCTTGTTAGGAAGTGTAACTGCTATTATATAGTCAACTGTCTGACCCTTTGTAACTGTTACAGTTCTTGAATCTGTGAAAGGAACAACTACTGAAGCTGTGTTTCTGAGTGAAACATTACTTGTTGTCATAGCAACATTTGAAGTGTTCTTCATATAGTTGATTGTTGCTCCGATTGTGAATGTACCTGCCTTCTTAGCTTTAAGCTTGATTATCTGGAGATTTGTTTCGCTTGAAGCTGTGTAAGGTGTACCGCTCTTGCAGGTAGCTGTAGCTATAACCTTTCCTGCTGTGCTTGTGTTTACGCTTTCCGTACCGCCCTGATTAAGCTTGATGGTTGTTACACCGTCTGTGCTGTAACCTGTGTAACGGTCGAAAGCTGTTGAATCATAAGTTGTTGTTATCTTATATGTGCTGAACTTTGTTGATGTCTTTGCCTTTACTGTGTAAACGATAACTTCGCCGAGCTTAACCTGAATGCTTCTGCTGACTGATGTAAGTTTTGTATCGTCAACTTCGCTCTTTGTGAGTGAACCTGTAACAGATACATTACCGCTTGTAAGAGCAGTATTCTTGTCATTGAGCATACTGTCAAGTGTTGAAGAAATTGTGAATGTACCTGCCTTCTTAGCCTTAAGCTTGATTATTACTATGTTTGTTGATGTTGAAGCTGTGTAAGGTGAATCTGTTGCAGCCGTTACCGTAGCCTTTATTGTGCCTGCTGTAGCTACATCTACGGATTCCTTACCGCCCTGAGCTGCCTTTATTGTATTTACACCGTCTGTGCTGTAAGTAGTGTAACGGTCGAATGCAGTTGAATCATACTTTGTTGTAACAACATACTTGTTGAACTTTGAAGATGTCTTTACCTTAACTGTATATGCTATAACGTCGCCCTTTGCAACCTTTACTGAATTGCTGTATGAACCGATGTATGTAGCAACCTTTGAGAGTGAACCTGTAAGAGTTACGTTGCTGCTTGTCATAGCTGTGCCGCTTGAATTTGTCATACTGTCAAGTGTTGAAGAAACGGTAAATGTACCTGCCTTCAAAGCCTTAAGTCTTACTATTTCAAGGTTTGTAGCTGTTGAAGCTGTATAAGGTTTATTTGATGCAGCTGTTACTGTAGCAACTATCTTACCTGCTGTGCTTACGTTTACAGACTCTGTTCCGCCCTGCTTGAGTTTCAGTGTGCTTACACCGTCTGAACTGTAAGATGTGTCACGTGTGAATGCTGCTGAGTCATAACTTGTTGTAAGCACATACTTCTTGAATTTAGTGCTTCCTGTATTAGCCTTGACTACGTATGATACAACATCGCCCTTTGCAACTGTTATTGTCTTGCTGATTGAACCGATATAAGTAACAGGAGTTGAAATTTTTGCTACAAGATTAGATGTAGTTGTGCTTACTGTACTCTTACCTGTGCTTTCATCGAACTGATTTTTAAGGTCAAGACCTACAACCTCTTTCATAAGGTGTGTAAATTTAGCCGTACCTGCTGCCTTAGCCTTGAAAGTAGCTCTTATCAAAGTTTTTTCTGTCTTGTAGTTGTATGTTCTTGTAGGGCTTCCTACACCGATAGCGGAAATCAATCCTGCTGTAGTTGTATTCTTTGTGGTTGTTCCGTCTGTAAAGTTAGGATACTCAACCTTACTGAGCGTGAGCAGTGTGCTGTCATAATTAATATCTGTGTTAAAGCCGTAGAGAGCTGTTGCTGACTTGAGGTTTACATTAAGTACTACTGTATCGTCTTTCTTTACAGCTATGCTTGTTGTACCTGTTACGGGTTTTGTAGCCTGCTTTATTGATGTGGAAGCAGTTACTGTAACAGAACTGTTTACCTTTCCGTTGGAAGCAAGGTCACTGCCTGCACTGTCAACCAGTTCATCAACAGTATATTTAATGTCAAATGTACCTGCCTTCAAAGCCTTGAGCTTTATTGTCTGCAAGGTTTTTGCCGTTGAAATATCGTAGGGTGAACCGTCCTTAGCCATAACAGCAGACTTTACTTTTCCTGCGGTATGTGTATTTATGGTTTCCGTACCGTCTGATGCTCCGAGTGTATTTACACCGTCTGTGCTGTATGAGGTATCAAGCTCAAATGCAGCACTGCTGTATGCTGTAGTAAGTCTGTAAGCAGCTATGCTCTTTGTTGAAGATGTTGCCTTGATGTTGAAGGTTACAACATCGCCCTTTGCAACCTTAACAGACTTTGTTCCTGTTACGTTATCTCCGCCTGTAGTAGCAGATGTAGGTGACTGAGTTGCCGATGTAGGCTTCTGTGTTGCTGTAGTAGGCTTTGATGTAGGCTTCTGTGTAGGAATGATAGAGCCGCCCTTACCTATTCTTGCAAAAGGAGCTGTGATATGGTCTGCATCACTCTTTTCAAAGCTGTTCTTTTCCTGTGAGCCTGCTGCATCATCAAGGTCTGCGTTGTCATTCATTGAAAGGTCATAAGGCAGACAGTCCATACCTGATTTACCTGATGTAGCAACCTGCAGAACACCTATACCGTTGTTTGCAATATCACTGCTTGTGATTCCGAGCTTTTCGAGAGGGATTGACATTTCATAATGGAAGTCCATTGTACTGCTGTTGTGTCCCTTTGTGTTGAAGTCAACCCATGCAGCTGAATCATTACACATATCGCCTACAACTCTGCCGTTGTTAGCACCGTATGCACCGTTTATACCATAAACATTCTTGCTTATTATACCCATTCCGTATTTGAACACTATACCTGCTGTAGTGGGCTTGTATATTTCTACAGCATTCAGACCTGAGCTGTCGCCGCCGTAAATATAAGGGCCGTTTGCTCCGTTTGTTGATATAGCAATCAGTCTGTTAAAGCTGTTTCCGAACGAAATTCCCGAATCCCATATTGTACCGCCTGTAGCAGTTTTTCCGTCATTTCCTATAGCGTCTGACTTGCCTGTGTCTATTGCTATGAAGAACGGAAGGTTCTGATTCATATACAGTGTACCCTGTGTGAGAGGGAAATTATCTCCTGTTGCTACAACGTCCTGAACGTTAGTCATTTCCCACATAAGATAGAGGTTAGTATCGTCCCACGCACCATAGAGTGCATAGTCATCTATTCCAACCTCATACATTGAATCGGGACGGTATACACGGGGGTCATCGTTTGCCGTACCCTGTGCGATAAGCATGGAACTGTCCCAGTCCGAAATTTCGCCGTCTACTGTGATGCTCTTTTTAACACCGACACCTGTACTATTTGTTGAATAGTAGCTTGCCAATGTTCCCGCACCTGATGTTTCAGCCTGTGTATCTGCTGCTGATACTGCTGTAGGCAGTGAAAACATCGATGCAAGCATTGTAGATGCCAACAAAATGCTCAATACTTTTCTTGGTCTTGTAACCATTTGAATTCCTCCTTTTTTCTTCGCCAATATAAGCATATTCAAGCAATTACTATTATAATTAATTTAATAAAAAAATACAATGCCTTTTAGTTGTTTGAGTGTAAAATCGTTTATTATTACAAAAACTATACCTAAATTTTATACAGGATAACCTTTTATCTGCTTTCAACAAGCACAAATTTTCAGAAAAATTTTATGCAATACACCCATACTCGCTCATTATATTTAAATACATTGTAAATTTTATTTTAACTTTTGTGCATATTTTCGTAATTTAAATTTGATAATCAGCCGTCCCACGAATAGTTTCTGAGGTTTCCGCTGCACAGGAGAGATGGATAGTTCCACTGTCTGAGTACTTCATACACGGCTATGGCGGCAGAGTTGGAAAGGTTCAGACTTCTTGCTTCGCTTATCATAGGTATTCTTACGGTTGTATCGGGGTTATCGTGCAAAAGTTTTTCGGGCAGTCCTGCCGTTTCACGTCCGAAAAGCAGATATGCACCGTCAGGGTAGCTTATATCCGAGTGAACGTGCTTTGCCTTTGTGGAAAAGAAGTAGTATTTACCGCCCTTTGTTTTTTCAAAAAAATCGTCTGTACTGTCATAAACTGTAATATCGAGCAAATCCCAGTAATCAAGCCCTGCTCTTTTTACGGCTTTTTCGCTTATACTGAAGCCTAGCGGTCTTACAAGGTGAAGTCTTGCACCTGTTGCCGCACAGGTTCTGGCTATATTTCCCGTATTCTGCGGAATTTCAGGCTCTACAAGAACTACATTTAATTCTGACATAATTTTATTATTTCCTTTCTATTATAAATTTTTTATATCTGTACAAAATATTTTCGGGGAGTGA
>ONBJ01000074.1 GCA_900316025.1 uncultured Eubacteriales bacterium | reverse complement strand
AACTCTTTTCTTTTTGTCAACACTTTTTTCGGATTTTTTTCGATTTTTCTTTCGCCTGCTTTCCGTATCATCGGTCATTCTTAACGAAATTCAAATCTTTTTCCTTGTATTAATGTTGAAATTCACTGTCGCTTCTCGGACAGTGAAACAATTATAGTATCTTTTTCCTTTTTTGTCAATCTGTTTTTGCAAATTTATTACTATTTGTTCATACAATATAATAATTTGTTTTTTGTCGATTTTGTTAATAGCATTTTGCACTAATTTGTTGTATAATTAACTGAATTGTTTATTTGCATATTCAGGCTTTATTTATATTTATATATATTATTAATGTTATCTTTTGCATTGGGGTGATTTTTATGTCCTGTAATTCAGTTATCGCCATAAGCAGGGAGTTCGGCAGCGGTGGTCGTGAAATAGCTTCCAGACTGGCTGAACGTCTTGATATAAGTTTCTACGACAAGGAGCTTATTTATCTTGCCGCAAAGAAAAGCGGTGTTGACCCTTCCGTCTTTGAAAAAATAGACGAACATTCCTCAAGCAGTCTGCTTTACAGCCTTTCTATGGGAATGTTCAGCTTCGGTCAGAACGGCTTCTCACCTGATGACCAGATTTCAGTACACGACCAGCTATACCTTATTCAGTACGAAATCATAAGAAAGCTTGCAAAAACTCCTTGTGTTATCGTCGGAAGATGTGCCGACTACATTCTGAAAGATAATCCCGACTGTATCAGCGTGTTTATCCATTCCGATTTTGACTTACGCTGCGAACGTGTCGCACGTGTGCGTAATGTTCCCGAAAACAAAGCTGCTTCCGTTGTTCGTAAGACGGATAAAATGCGTTCCAATTACTACCAGTTCTACACCGAACAAAAATGGGGTATGCCTCAGAATTATAACCTGACTGTAAACAGCGGAAAACTTTCCGTTTCTCAGGCTGTGGACGTTATCGCTGAATATGTCCGTATATTTGAAAAAGGAAAATAATAACAGCGTTTTTAAAACAATGTAAAAAAGAAATGAGGTAAATTATGAAATCTGCAAAAGCTAAAAAAACAGGTAAGATTATTTTGAGAATATTCCTGACTCTTCTTGCCGTTCTCATACTTTTTACGGTGGTAACTTTTATTTTTCACAGCATACAGAACGGTCAGGAGTTAGACGCACTGAAAGAGCAGGGATATTACAATCCTGTTTCGGCAGGTGAATATTCACTGAATGTGGCAAAATTTGGAAATGCCAAAGGTAAGCATACCATTGTCGGTATGGCAGGTATGGGTTCTGGCGATTATTCGATACTTGTAAGAAAAATGACTGCCGACATAGAAAAGGATAACCTTGTCGTGTTTGTTGACCGTGCCGGCTATGGTCTGAGCGACGATACCGAAAAGGAAATGACAATTGAAAATATTATCGAGGATTACCGTACAGCTCTCAGAAATGCGGAAATTTCTCCTCCCTACGTTCTCATGCCACACTCAATCGCAGGTGCTTATGCAAATTACTGGTCAAGCAAATACCCCGATGAAATAGAAGGTATCGCTATCCTGGACGGCTCACAGCTTGACGAAAATGCCTTCAGCGATACAGAAGTACAAGATGTCAACTATCAAAGATTTCTAAGCCTTCTGTCAAAGATTGGTTTCAGCCGATATGTTATCAGAAACTATATCTATCTCTTTCCTGAAGAGTATTCTGCCGAAGAACAGCGTCTCGGCGATGCTCTTATGCTGCGTACAATGTCATCACACGCACCTATCTCTGAGGGTAACTTAATAAGACAGAATACTCAGAAGGTCTGGAATGAAATGGTTACAAATGATATTCCTAAAATATATATATGTTCAAGCTGGGGTGCAAGAACAAAAGAAGAACTTCTGGAAAAAAATAAGTGGACAAATACTCAGATTGAGCGAAATCATCTTGATGTTCCTCTCAGACCTGTAACTTATGAGGGCAACGAAGAAATTATAGATAAAATTTTGTCCGAAACCGAAAAAGCAGTAAATGAAACTCTTGTTCCTTATGCAGATAAAATGGGCAACTGTCAGATAATATTCCTCCCGGGGGAACATCAGATTTACAGCCAGAAGCCAAAGGAATGCGGTGATATAGTAGAAAACTTTCTCAATAATCTTTGATTTAATGCAGAAATTCCGTTGTGGAGTTTCTGCATTTCTTACATTTATATACATATATACAAGCTTGCGTCATCGCTTAGGGTCGGGCGGCGATTGCAGACAGTCACAAGCAAAGCTTGTGACCGCCAAAAGATTACTCTTTTGGCTTCACTGTCGGACTTGTCCGACAGTGGTCTGCAATCGCCGCCCGACCTGTTGATAGTATTGTGCTATATTGTGCCGTTATCGCTTAATGCCGTTATTCGGCATTAAGCCAAGATGTATTCGGAGTTCAAGGGCTTTGCCCTTGAAAATCCCACGAGGCTCCGCCCTCGACCCGCAAGCCTTTAAAAAGGCTTGACCTGAACTTTATGTTTTTTATGAGCAGGCGTTATCTTTTAATTTCTGAACTTGTTTTGTTTCTTTTAAACTAAATTCGACATCTTGTTTTGTGGCATTTGACTGACTGTTTTTTGTTACAAAATCACTTCCGCTTAAAAATAGCCTGTAATATATTTAACACTTATTCCGTTAGATATTACTATCTGTAATATCTTCTATATAACTTGACGCTTGTTTTCACTCTTCAAACTCAATAATTACTGTGTAAAACGCTCAAAAAGGTTACAAATTACAGAAATGTAACTTTTCCCCTTGACTTTTCTTACAAACCTGTAATACAATATATACACGCAGTAATGAGGCGGCTCGTTACTGATTAACAAACGATAGGAGATTTCTTATGAAAATTTCAAAAAGACTTTTAGCATTATTTTTAATATCTGCCCTTGCGGTAAGTTCTTCAGTTTCGGCTGGTGCTGATAACTCAGACAGCTCAGTTTCTGATGGCGTATCTGCTTCGGCTGTATATAATGCAGTAAATTCAGAGTACAACAACGATAACCTCTCAAACGAGAATTCTACAAAAATAACTGCAAACGTCGGAGAAAAGCTTTCATTAAGTTCATCGAAAAACAATTCCTGGAAATCCTCCAATTCCAAATTGGCTAAGGTAGACAAGAAAGGTAATGTCACCTGTCTTAGTGCCGGCAAATGCACTGTTACAGCAACTCAGCCCGACGGCACTAAGGAAACATTCAAGCTTAATATCAATCAGCCTGTTTCTTCAATAAATATAAAGAAGCCTGTTACATATCTTAATGTAGGCTCGGTTTCAGAAATATCAAGCACAGTTTCTCCCGACAACGCTACAAATAAAAAGCTCGACTGGCAAAGCTCCAATTCAGATATAGCTACTGTAGATGAAAACGGCATAGTTCAGGCTAAGAAAGCAGGATCATGCAAAATCATCGCTAAAGCTAAGGATAACAGCGAAAAGCAGGCAAGCTGTCAGGTTGTAGTAAGTCAGCCTGTTACATCGGTTGAGGTTTCTTCAAGAAGTATCGTTATAAATAACGGCGAAACAAAAAAGCTCCATGCTGATGTAGCTCCCTCAAACGCAAGCTCAAAATGCGTTATATGGAAAAGCTCAAATACAAATGTTGCTTCCGTAAGCTCAACAGGAGTTGTTACCGCCAACGGTGCAGGAAGCTGTACAGTAAAGGCTTATTCCGCAGACGGCAGCAACATATCCGACTACTGCTCGGTTACTGTAATTCAGAAAGCTTCAGATATGGAAATTCTGAACGCTCCCGAAACTATAAATGTAGGCGATAAAACAGTTCTTTCGGCTGTGGTTACTCCCTCTTATGCTTCATCAAAGCTCGTTAAGTGGAGCTGCAGCAATACAAATGTTGCAGAGGTTTCTTCAAGAGGTATCGTTACCGCAAAGGCTTCAGGAAGCTGCGTTATTACTGCTTCCACCACAGACGGTACTGATATAACAAAGAGCTTTACTCTCAAAGTAACTCAGCCTGTTACATCTCTCGAAATGAACGAAAGTGTTAAAACTCTCAAAGAGGGCTGCGGCGGCGTACTCAGAGCCTTTGCTTATCCTCTTAATGCCGATGACAAATCCGTACTGTTCATAAGCAGCAATACGAACGTTGCTACTGTTGACGCAAGAGGTGTGCTTCACGCTAAAGAAAAGGGTACTTGTACAATCTATGCTTACACTAAGGACGGCTCAAACCTCAGAACAAGCTGTGTTCTCAACGTTGAAAGACCTGTTCAGAATGTGGTTACGGAACAGGAAGAAATTTCTGTCTATGCCGGAAAGACTGCTTCGGTAAACGCTTCTGTTTCCCCTGCCGATGCTTCAAATACTAACCTTATTTACACAAGCAGCAATCCCGAAATAGCTTCGGTTGACGAAAACGGTATCGTTACGGCAATCGCAAAAGGAACTTGCTCAATCACATGTACTTCGGCTTACAACAATAAAATATCTGCTGTTTGCACAGTTGATGTAAAGCAGCCCGTAAGCAGCATCAAGATTAACGGTGACAGCAAGCTCAAGGAAAAAAGTTCAATAAGACTTTCTGCCGAAATATCTCCCTACAATGCCGATAACACAACTGTTTCTTGGAGTTCTTCAGATAAATCCATAGCTACTGTAGACGCTGACGGAAAAGTTACAGGTGTCAAGCCCGGTTCTGTTAAAATAAAGTGTACTGCAAAGGACGGCTCAAACGTTTCAGCAGAGAAGAAAATCACTGTAGAATCCGTTAAGACAAAGGGTGAAAAAATAGCTGACTTCGCAGCTCAGTGGGTTGGCGTTACTCCTTACGTATGGGGCGGTACAAGCCTTAAATACGGTGCTGACTGCTCAGGATTTGTATGCAGCGTTTACAAAAACTTCGGCTATGACCTCTGGTGGGCAAGAGTAAACCTTGATATGGTCGGCAGACCTGTTTCCCTCAGCGAAGCTAAACCCGGTGATATAGTTCTCTTCCCCGGTCACGTTGCAATCTATGCAGGAAACGGTCAGGTTACACACGCTATGAACGAAAGACTTGGCGTAAAGACTACACCAATTTCATGGGGCGGCTACGTAAGAAAGACGTGTTGTAGATTAATTTTCAGAATTACATATTTTATCCATAAATTCAGGGCAGTTCCGTTTGTTCAGGAACTGCCCTGAATTTATCTTGATTTATAGCGACACAAATAATTAACTATACAAGCAAAAAGCAAACCATCCTTCACAATCAGAAGCGGAAATTTTTTTGAAAGCATTATTTATAGCTTCCTGTAAATCCTCTGTTATCTGTGATAGTTTTTCTTCGTTCGACACAAAATTCAAAATTTGCAATGCGTTTTAATTCTCCGATAACTAAATCAGACAGTTCTTCTATCTTTTCAGAGGAAGAACTGTTGCTTTTTATTTCTTTGTTTAATAGCTGCGAATTAATCAAAGCTGTATCTATCATCTTTTCCAATTCGCTTATATTGACTACTCTCTCTGAAACATAAATCATAATTATACCTGCTCTATAAATATTTCCTATTCGCTTTTATCTTTCCTTGGTTCATACCTTATTCCGTTATCGCCGGGAAACGGAGTATTGTGTTCTCCTCGCAACATTAAATTTCGTGGTATCCCATTTGGAAAAGCAGTACATTTTACAGACCCTTTTTTACGATGGCGGCAGTGACTACACATTACAACTTTCCCTCCAACATCAGCATACCAACGCTTATCTTCATACACTGCTATTATACCTCCTCCAAATATATTACGTTGTTTTTCACATCAATTACTTTGAACATAGAATTTCTGCAAAATAATATTTCGTTTTCTTTTGTATTATAATCTCGTATATCTTTTCCGTTTTTGCTTTTTATTTCCATTTGTATATCCATATTTGTATCATATACAGAAGTAGATGATGATGTAAATGCTTCATAAGAAATGATATTATCAACTGAATGTGTTTTCCAAAAACTGTCAATGTTTTCAATCATATCAGAACTTAAGGAACGGTATACAGTGCCTTCATAACTGGGTAATTTATTTAATGCACTGTCGAGATTGCTGACAAATGCTTTTTCGTCGTTACTAAGTTCTGTGCCTGAACGCAGCTTTTCGTTGATTTTATAGCTTTCTGACGATATGTAAGTATTTATTGCTCCAATCTCCTGTTCGTTTAAATCGGCACTGTTTATTTTAATTATACTACCTTTTTCCTGATTTGCAACAAGTTTGTTTAAAGTTCTGTAATCCTCCATTAAATCTCTGTATTTCTGAGAGTTGGCGGACTTCATTCTTTGCCAAGCCGCAAAGGTTTTTGGTGCGTCATTCGGAAAACAGCTTTTTATTTTCTCGTACTGCCGCCTGCTTGCGTTGCGTTTTCGTTTGATTGCCTGCTCCTTTGCGTAAGCCTTGCGTTCTGCATCGGAACGGGTGTCTGCAAAGGGCTGTGCGCTTTGTCTGCTGAACTCTGAAAGTTCATCGAGCGTATATGCTCTTGGCGACCCTCGGTAAGTACAGTATCGTAAAGATAGGAAAACCTCAGCGGATTTCCGTCTTTATCCTTGTACTTTCCGTTTGCCGCTTCTTTTGTAACTGCGTAAACTCTGCCCTGATACATTGCACACACCTCACAGGTAGGGTAATGGCTTGTCATACGCACCAAATCATATCCCCATTCCCTGCCCTGTACAAGCTGTGCCGTGTTCTGAGTTTCGGTGGTCGCTGTTCTGACCGCCATTGCAGCGTAATCCTTTATGTTATGCTCCGCACCGTTTGAGTATGTAACAGATGTGATGTTCTAATTTTCAAACCGCTTTTCAAGCTCCTTCTGCATTTCTCTTACGGTTTTACCTTGTGTAAGCTTTTTCGCCATAGTCTCAAGCGTAACTTGTTTTATCATATCGTCACATCTTCTTCCGACCGTGGCAGCTGCCATATTAAGCTGCTGTGTCAGATTATCAACAATAATGTTAATCTGATTGCTGTTGAGCCTGCTCATAAGGCTGTACGCTCTCGGAGCGGTATTGTCAGCTGACAGGTCGCTTACAAGCTTGTCAAGTCCCTTTTTGTAAAAAATCCCCGTTTGCATAGTGTTGGTATTTAAGATATAATCTCTACAAGAGGAGATGATGTGCGTGAAGCATACAGATAGATCACAATCTCGTAGAGTAACACCATGGGATGATAATCCCGAGCCAACACCATCGCAAAGGTTTATCACACAACACTATAAGGAACATTATATGCAAAGACATCCCAAATTTGATGAAACTGGTGAAGTGGAACTAATCAACACATACGTTCCTTTGATTTGTCCGTATTGTAAGCAAAACTCATTTCAAAAGTATGGACATACACGAATCGGAGTGCAACGATACAAGTGTAAAAATACTGAATGTGGGCAAACATTTTTACCTACGACCGGAACAATATTTGATGAGCATAGAATATCTATCAGCGAGTGGATAGAATATTGTTTGAATATCTTCAGAAATGTAACGGTGAACGTGGACTCATGGAACAACAAAAATGCTTTTACAACATCCCGATATTGGCTCGAAAATCTGTTTTTGATACTGGACGAATATCAAGATAAAATCATTGTTTCCGGGAGAGTATGGCTTAATGAAACCTACTATGGTATCATGCTCAAAGACAGGACACAAAATGAGGACGGAACAAGTCCCAGAGGATTATCTATACTCTCGACTAAAAACATTTAGCAAAAAATCAATTTCATACTTTCCTATCGAGAATGATTGAGGTATAATGGTATCAATAAGATTGAGAGGAGA
>ONBJ01000070.1 GCA_900316025.1 uncultured Eubacteriales bacterium | reverse complement strand
TTAAATATGGTACTCAAGAATTATTAAATCACGAAATCACTCTAATTTCCCTGTTTCAATCTGTAATATAATCTGTTGTCTTTAAGGAGGTGATGTCCTATGATTGTATCTTATTCAGACAAAGAAAAACGCACTGGCAAGTTGTTCCCAGCAACAAGCCAATGCGTTCCAGTTATGCTATACATAACTCTTGTAACTTTTATTATAGCATATTCTGATTTCTTTGTCTATTGACAATTTTTCCAAAATTTTAGCCAATATATGGCAGAAAGGATTAAAATCAGATTATGCGTAAAAATTTAATAGATGATGGTTTCCGAGCTGATTTAGTGGAAACAGCGTCTTTTGAAGGCATTTTTGAAATTCCAAAAATCGAAAAGCCTAAAAAAATAATTATCCCTGATGGTATTGTTCCGTTTTCTAAGCGTAAAGCTGACAAGGAACACAAGAATTTTGTATGTTTCTATGAACATGATTTGCGGTT
Source organism: uncultured Eubacteriales bacterium (assembly GCA_900316025.1). Classification (GTDB taxonomy): domain Bacteria; phylum Bacillota; class Clostridia; order Oscillospirales; family Acutalibacteraceae; genus CAG-964. Next base: position 5,439 of record ONBJ01000070.1, on the reverse strand, counting down.
TAGAGATTGTTTAACAGCAACAGATAACTATCTTGATGAACTGTCAAAATATCCAGGAATTATTTCACCTGACTGTTCTTTATACATTGATATGCCTCTTTGCTTGCAAATCACTAATGTATATATGAATAGAGCTATCGGACATTATTTTCAAAGTAAAGGATTTTATGTTATTCCGAATATTCGTTGGGGCGATGAAAGGACTTACACTACGATAGAATTGCCCGAAAAAATCGCTTTTCTTGGTATACCGAAACATAGTATTTTATCTGTTGGTACATATGGTTGTGTAAAGAGTAAAGAAGCCAAGTTCTATTTTCGTGAAGGATTAATTGCTATGCTTGACGAACTTGAACCCGAAGTTGTACTTGTATATGGAGCTATGCCACAGCAAATATTTGAAGGATTGAAAAATCGTACTCATTTCATTAATTATCCAGATTGGATTACCTATAAAAAAGCAGGTGGTCACTAATGGGTACAACAAAAAGTGGCAGATACCTTAGCACAAAAGGTTCTAGAAGAAGTGTAAGCGACTTTGCCCTTGTTCACTCAAACGAAGGAGATTTTATAAAAAAACAAATCCGAATCGACGGAAAACCCGCAATAAAACTTCGTCTTGGAAACGGTGGTCATGGACAAGATGGTATGGATTTACTTGATAAATACAACATCAAGTATAACATCACCAAAACTTGGTCTAATGGTGTAAGAGTTGGTAATGTTCCTAACCATAAGAATAAAATGAAGGCAAAGCGCAATATGCAATCTTGGTTTCCAAAATCTTGGACTGCAAAAGACATCAAGCGTGCCGGAGAGCATTTTGCTGGTCTGAAACATAATCGCAGAACACCTGATGGAAAACCCGTTTATGGAGTTTATAAAGGTGTAAAGGTTGGCGTTATCAGGACTAAGGGGAGAATAGCCACTATCTTCCCTGATGTTGACCAGTCATCTGTGGCAAGAAAGGGGAAGAAACACAAATGAAAGTAGAAGATTTAAGAGCTGAACTGACCCACAGACTTTCTCTTGATGTAAATGATGATTATGGAATAGAAGAAAGCTGGAAAAGTTTGACTAAAATTCTTTCAGAGAATGTTGATGATACCATTTGCTTCTTTAATAACGAATGTACAGACGAAGAATTCTTTTGGCTGTCAGAAGTATTCTCGGACGTTTCAGAAGTACTTCAAAGCAAGGAATTTGTACAGACTCTAAGGAATAGACTGGCGAGAGTTACTCCGGATAAATATGATCAAAAGGCATTTCATGATGAACATATCAGAATGTATGTTGATTATGAGGAGTATGTCAGAAGCACATTGCTGGACATAGACTACGCCGAAGGTGCACTGAACGATTAACCAATCATGGTGTCAGCTCCTCGCTCTACCTTCGGGGTGAGACGGCTGTACCGTTTACAAAGAAGAAAAATGTTCACTTTGCAAAATTTAAGGAGTGGCTAAGATGATTATCATAGACAAACGCCTTAATTCTGATGAAATGGCTATTCTCCGACAGCTTATAGGCAAGAAGATTGTATCATTCAGGCATGATGAGTTCAACTTTAATAATTCATCATCTCAGGTAGTAGGTATTGAAACCGAACTTGGTATGTTATATCTTTACAATATCACAGAACCGTTGGATTACTACGGTTCTGTTGAAGACGTGGCTGTGTGGGAGCTCACTAAAGAGCGTTATAAGTTCGTGGACAACAAAAATCTTATCTCTTCCCCAGTGGGTGAAATAGTTAAGGAAATCCGTGTTGTACAAGAGAACCAAAGATTGATAGAAAACGGGACAAAAACATACGATGTATGGGTGACACGAGGAATTATCTTTGATTTCGGAGATCATCAGTATGCTTTTGAAAAGCCCATATGGTTTTCAGAGGATATCTATATTCACAAAGGATATGATCTCATTACCAAATTTACAAGTACTGATAAGTTTGTAAATGATGACTGGTGTGAGGGCTACAAGGCAGAATGTGAAAGAGAAATCTTGTCATTCAGATAATCTCTTTTTATTGTAATATACAACAAACTTCGACGGTGTACTTGTAACCATTATGAACAATCATGATGTCAGTCCCTCACCCCACTTTCGGGGTGAGACGGCTGTACCGTTTACAAAGAAGGAAAATGTTCACTTTGCAAAATTTAAGGTGTGGCTAAGGTAATTATCATAGACAAACGCCTTAATTCAAATGCTTCGTGAGAATGGAGTTATGGCAGAAGCTGTATCAGGCGGTACGAAAACTGCTGAGCGAAAAAAGATACTGAAAGACTATGCCGAAAAGAAGATACAAGTCCTGTGTGCCTGTGACTTGCTCAATAATGGATGGAACAGCCCTATAACAAAAGTTTTGTTTATGGCAAGACCTACAATTTCAAAGACGATCTATATGCAGCAGTTGGGCAGAGGAATGAGAACACATCAGGGCAAAGACAAACTGTCTTGATGTTGCTGTTTCACTCTGTACAGCGTCCAGAAAATCAATATCTTTTTCAATGATGTTCTTTACTTTGGTGTTGAGTTCCTTTTCACAGCATTTTCGGAGATAGTTCCTGTTGTCATCGAAACACCCACAGGAATCGGTACATAGGATTTCAAGATACGGCACAGAGGAAAATACCAACCGAAGCTGTCGTATCTTATTCTCAACATTTGCCGTTGACAGTACGGAAATATTTGTTGGCTGAACATTGAAAAAGATATACTCTCCCTTTATCATTTCTATTCCGTTTTCGGTGAAAGATTTTATACCAAGTAATTTCTGTACAGATTTTCCTTTTCTTTTCAATATTCCGACCTCCATTCAAAGTACTGCTGTGTGCTGATGAAATATTTTACGGCATAGCGGATAAAATCAACAACAGTGATGTCATCAAGACGGATTGTCATAAACGAATAGCACATTGTCATCGCCATTGGAACAATCCACCCCAGATTGACGAACAAAAACAAGGAAATCATCGCCATAATACCGACCAGTACCAAATCACGCAATGACCACAGCCACAGTCCTGCTCTGGCTTTCAGGTTGTTCGGATAAATATATTCTTTCAAATTTGAACACCTCCTATCATTTTATCGCACTTGCAATAGTTCTTGTCAGATTGACGGCGGTTGTCGTTGCGTGCATAACATTCGTGACATTGACTTTTACACTTGAATCCAGTCCGAACTGCTGTGCTATTCTCGGCACTTCGTTCGCTGAAAGCATAACGCCTAATCCCAACAGCATATTATCGGTGAATGTCAACATTCCAAGATACAGAAGTGATGTCTGTAAAAACGCTGTCAGACAAATGGCGATTACCTGTTTTATCCACTGATTGAAGCCGTCCTGATACCCTCTCGGCACGCTGAACATATACAGTGAACCAACCGCAATCTGCACCAGAAGTATTCCGCCACGCTTGATGTTGGCAAAGAAAATTTTCACGACACAGTAAGCATAGGCAATCATACTGACCAACAACAGCAAAGTCCATTTCACAGACGGTGTCGGACTGAAACTGCTTTGCAGTACTTCCAGTCCGACTTCTGCCAAATCCACGCTTTTTGAACTCGCCACCATTGAAGAAATATCTCTCATAAACACATTCTGCAATGTAACGCAGAACTTATAAAGGTCAACGGGAACAACGCCTGTCAATGAACAGGCAAAAAAACCCTTGAGAATATTCAGAGCGGTTGACTTGATGTCAACCGAATTGTTACGGCTTTCTACTGCCACATCGAATACCGCCACGACCATTTCTGCCACAAACAGCGACCAACCAAACAGTGTAAACAGCTGAACTGTTGCTGATACCCACGACAAGTCAAACAGTTCAGCTCCCATATTTCCCATTTGGGCAAAAAAATCAGCGACAATCTGATTTTCGTCAGACTGTCGCTTTTTGAATTATGTCTAAATGTTATTTTACTGTTACCGTGCAAGTGGCAACTTTACCGTTAGAAGTCTTTACCGTAATGGTTGCTGTACCTTTTTTCTTCGCTGTTACAACACCGTTACTATTCACGGTTGCTATGGTTTTATCGCTACTGCTCCAACTACAATATGTTGCTGAATTAGTAGGATTTAATGTTGCTTTTAAGGTTTCGGTCTGTCCTTTTTTAATAGTGGTTTCTGTTTTGTTAAGGGTAATACTGTCAGGGGCTTTTTTGACGGTAATTATACAGGTCGCTGTCTTACCGTTGGAAGTCTTTACGGTAATAGTAACTTTTCCAACTTTCTTAGCGGTTACTTTTCCTGCGGAAGTGACTGTTGCGATTGTTTTATCACTGCTTGTCCATGTACAATAAGTAGCACTGTCGTCAGGAGATAAGGTCGCTGTTAAAGTACAGGTCTGTTTTACGCCCATTGTAACGGAAGTTTTATTCAATGTTACACTGTCAGGGGCTTTCTTAACCGTCACTTCACAAGCAGCTGTTTTTCCGTTGGAAGTTTTTACCGTAATTGTTGCCGTACCAACTTTTTTAGCAGTTATTTTTCCTGTAGAATTAACAGTCGCTACATCTACGTTATTACTTGTCCATGAATACTCGGTTACACAATCTGTAGGATTTACGCTTGCTGTCAGAGTACAGGTCTGTTTTACACCAAGTGTAGCTAAGGTTTTATTCAGCGTAATACTTTCAGGAACTGATTTGACGGTAACTTGACAAATTGCTGTTTTGCCATTATTAGATTCCGCTGTAATGGTAGCTGTTCCTGCTGAAACCGCTGTTACTTTGCCGTCTGATACAGTGGCAACACTGCTGTTACTTGTTGTCCATGTTACTGTTTTGTTTGTAGCATTGGACGGTGTAATTGTTGCCGTCAGTGTTTCACTTTTACCTTTTTCAAGTGTTAAAGCCGTTTTACTTAAACTTATTCCTGTTACCTCTACTATAGAACTATCTACAAATGTAAAACCGTTCTTATTTGCATAACTCTCAGCGGCTGAACCTTTTGCTCCTATAATGGTAAATCCGTCTATTTTTTTGTAACCATAATAATGATAATATCCGAATGCATAATTCCCAATACTTGTCACACTGTTGGGTATCTCTACACTCGTTAAACTGCTACAACCTGAGAATACAGAATACCCAATTCTTGTCACACTGTCAGGTATTGTTACACTCGTTAAACTGCTACAATCTTCAAATGCCTCATCACCTATACTTGTCACACTGTTGGGTATCTCTACACTCGTTAAACTCCTACAATAAGCAAATGTATCTTTCCTAATGCTTGTCACACTGTCAGGTATCGTTACGCTGGTTAAACTGCTACAATCCTTAAATGCATAATCATCAATCCATGTCACACTGTTCGGTATCTCTACACTCGTTAAACTGCTACAATACTCAAATGCAGAAGACCAAATACTTGTCACACTGTTCGGTATCTCTACACTCGTTAAACTGCTACAATAC
>ONBJ01000068.1 GCA_900316025.1 uncultured Eubacteriales bacterium | reverse complement strand
AGCTTTTGAAAATCCCAAACTCCTGCGTTACCGTAACAAAAGTACTGTAAATAAGGACTTTTTATGCAAATAAAGCAACACTGTGCAAGTAGGGATTTTTAACATAATTTCAAAGTGATGAAAAGCCAGCGGAAAAGAAATTCTCCGCTGGCTTTTTGGTCTTTAAGGGATATTACTCAAGATTGTTCAGTAAAGTATCCAGTACATCAAAGACGAGCATTTTGTTTTTGTCAGACAATTTTTCAATTTTATCGGAAAGTTTTGATTCCTTGTTTCTGTATCCCGAAGTAATGACATCTTCAAAAATATCGTCTGCTGAACATTCCAGAGTGTTCATAATGGCAATCAGCTTGTCAAGACGGGGAAAACTTTTTCCTCTTTCCACATCTGACAGATAATTGGTGGAAAGTCCGAGTATTTCGGAAAATTCCTGCTGGGTATAGCCTTTGTTTCTGCGTAACAGTCTGATAAGGATTGATATATCAAAAAATATTCGGACTTTTTCAGTGAAATTCATTTGAAAAAGCTCTTTTTTTATAAAATATTTAAAAAGTGACATTTGAGAAAAATTTTCAGACAACAGCATCAGGCTGTTTAAGAGCGGATATAGCCCCACAGATTGTTCTTTCCATAGTTTCTTTTCCGTATCTGTCAACCTGAGATTTATCCCTGTCGCCGTGTGTAAGACAGCCTGCACCGCCTATACAACCGCCCTCACACGCCATACCTTCGATAAAGTTTGCATTCAGTCTGTTCAGTTTTTTCTTAGTCAGAGCAGCCTTGCACTGTTCGATACCGTCACACGAACAGGCTTCAAGTTTAAAACAGTCCAAGCCCCGTTCTTTAAGAGCCTGTGAAACGGCATCTGCAAGACCGCCGCTGCGTGCAAATATTCTTCCGAAGTAAGAGGCATTGTCAAGAATATCCTCATCAAGCTTTGTAATATCAATATCACGGCTGTCGAACAAAGCCTGAAGTTCTTCAAAAGTAATTACAGCATCAACATACGGCTTTACACTTTCAAGTCTGATTTCAGCTTTTTTTGCCGTACACGGCCCTATAAATACGACCTTTGCATTTTCATCGTTATCTTTTATATATTTTGAAATTGCAGTCATAGGAGAAGGATTATGTGAAATATGCTGTATCAGTTCGGGAAAGGATTTTTTTATGTAGGCGACAAATGCCGGACAGCATGAGCTGGTAAGAAATCCTTTTTCGGCAAGCTCCCCTGCTTCCTCATAGGCTACCATATCCGCACCGAGTGCAGCCTCAACAACGGTATGAAATCCGAGCTTTTTCAGTCCGCTTATTACCTGTCCCAGCTTTGCATACTTGAACTGACTTGCAACAGACGGAGCGACTACCGCATATGCTTTACAGCTTTCTTCTCTTTCACAGGCAAGCAGAATATCAATAACACTGAGAATGTAAGATTTATCCATAATTGCACCGAAAGGGCATTGATAGACGCACGCACCGCAAGCAATACATTTTTCGTTGTCTATACTTGCAGAATGTTCCTCGTTTATAGAGATTGCTTTTATTTTACAGGCATTCTGACAAGGACGGCGGCGGTTCACTATAGCGGAATACGGACAAACTCTTGAGCATTGTCCGCATTCCACGCATTTGCTTTTGTCGATATGGGCGACGTGGTTATGGTCAAATGAGATAGCTCCTCTGGGGCAGACATCTTCGCAGCGGTGAGCAAGACAGCCTCGGCAGGAGTCGGTTACTTCATATCCCGCAGCAGGACATTCGTCACAGGCAATTTCAATAACTTCGATTATATTCGGGTTTTCCCTGTTGCCGCCCATCGCAAGTTTTACACGCTCTGCAACGATTGCTCTTTCTTTATAGACGCAGCAACGCATTGTCGGTATTTTTCCAGGTACGATAATCTTAGGAATATCGAGTATATTTTCCGTAAGGGTATTGTTCCATGCCTGTTTTGCCACTTCACGCAGAACTTTATATTTAAGGTGCTGCACCTTTGTATCAAACTTTCTGAGTTCTTTCATATTTCAATCTCCTTGTTTAAGGGTTTCACCCTTAAAAATCATGACCAAAGGCTCTGCCTTTGGAAACCGCAAGCCTTTGAAAAGGTTTGACCTAAACTTTATGGTGTCAAAGACAGAATTGTTTTATTTTTATAAATTTCATTATAAATTATAACATATATGATATTGAAATTACAGTCTGAAAAAGGACTTTTTATTTTATGCAAATATATTTTCTTTCAGTACAAAAACTCCTCCCTTTACGTAAGAGAGGAGCTTTTGTAATTTTATTCGGAGTAATTCTTTACTTCTATGCTCTTTATTGTTACATCTTCAACAGGCTTGTTATATTCGTCTGTTTCTACAGCTGCAATTTTATCTACAATATCCATACCTTCGTATACCTGAGCAAATACAGTATGTCCCTTGTCGCAGGCATTGAAAGCTCCGTCAAGGTTGGGATTGCCGCCGTTTTCTTCGTAAAGCTTCTTTACCTCATCGCTTATCAAATCAGTATCAAGCAGGAATGAACCTCTCTGGGCTATAAACATTTCGTATTCTTCTCCACCTATTGCGTAATACTGGCACAGACCAGGATAGCTTAATTTCCAGTACTGTTCATAATATTCCCAACCCTTAAGACCATCTCTCTCCTGATTGAAAACATCTTTATCTGCCTGATTTATAAAGAACTGACTTCCGTTTGTATCCTGACCTGAATTTGCCATAGATACCGAACCTCTTATATTGAACAGGTGGTCGCTGAATTCGTCCTCGAAGCTGTCGCCGTATATACTCTCTCCGCCTGTACCGTTGCCCAGAGGGTCGCCGCCCTGTATCATAAAGTCATCAATAACTCTGTGGAAAAGAAGATTGTCATAATAACCGTCTTTTGCGTGGGTTATAAAGTTTTCAACGGTTTTGGGTGCGGCTTCAGGAAAAAATCTCAGGCTTATATCGCCCATAGATGTGTGCATTATGGCAACCTGTTCGCCTGCGGACGGCTTGTCCAGCTGATAGCCAACCTTGTTTTTAGTATCCTTGTATACCTTTGCATCTTTTTTAGTAGTTTTTTCAACGTCTATCGGAGGATAGCTTGCTGCTTCAGTTGTTTTCTCCGATGATGTATCCGAGCTTTGTGAACTGCTGCCCGTTGTATTTTTTCCGCAGCCTGCTGCACCAAATGCAACCGCTCCGACAGTAACAATACATAATGCCGATAATATCATCTTTTTCAAATTACTGTTCATTTCAGATAAATCCTCTCTTTAAAAATTACTGTAACAGTTTAATTTTATTATAAAACATCTGTTTTTGCAATACACTTTCAGTATTTTTAAATTATAGTTTACAAAATAACAGTATTCCTCACATAGCATAAAAAATATGACATAAGCATATAATTCTCTAGCTGTAATATTTTAGGAGGAAAGAAAATGGTAGAATTTTATCCTGAGGGAATACTTATAGATAAAGCTGAAAATGCAAAATTCTTCAAATCGCTTGCCACTCTCAATGAGGCTTTATATGACGAGAAGATATTGGAAGCAAGGGCAGTAATATGTGATTCCGAACATAATCTTATAGTGGATATGGGCTGCATAAAAGGTATTATTCCCAGAGAGGAGGGAGCTTTAGGCATAAAAGAGGGTAAGGTAAGGGATATAGCGGTAATTTCCAGAGTAAATCGCCCTGTATGCTTTGTCATAACAGATTTTATCCGCAGTGAAAACGGCGAAACAGTAGCAGTACTTTCAAGAAGCAAGGCTCAGAAAAAATGTATGGAAAGCTATATAAGTACCCTCAAATGCGGCGATGTGATAGATACACGCATTACTCATCTTGAACCTTTCGGTGCTTTTTCCGATATAGGCTGCGGAATAGTTTCTCTTATTCCCATAGATACCATATCTGTTTCACGAATAGAACACCCTTCCGAAAGGTTTTCTGTCGGAATGGATATAAAGGCTGTCGTAAAGGGAATTGAGAATGACAGAATAAGCCTTACTCACAAGGAGCTGCTCGGAACGTGGGAGGAAAATGCAGGAAAATTCCGTGCAGGGGAAACTGTTGCAGGTATTGTACGCTCTGTAGAGGATTACGGCATTTTTGTTGAGCTTACTCCCAATCTTGCAGGACTTGCCGAAATGAAGGAAGGCGTTTCGCCAGGCACTCAGGCAAGCGTCTATATTAAAAATATAATCCCTGAAAAAATGAAAATCAAACTTATAATAATTGATACTTTTGAAAGCAGTCTTAAACCCTCACGCCCGAAATATTTCTTTGACGGCAGACATATGGACAGCTTTCTTTATTCGCCGACATACTGCGATAAGACTGTAGAAACCGTTTTTACGCAGCTATGACGGCTCGCTGCCGATTTTTTTGTAAAAAATCGGCATTTTGTTTAAGCAGCAATATCTGCTGCTTAAACAAAACGGGAAATTTTTCGCAGAAAAATTTCCCAGGCGAGCCGTCATACTTGAAAAACGCTCTCAGCCACGGTATAATAAAGTCAATACTTTACTATGAGGAGAGAGCCTTTATGGAAATTATGCTTGCAATATGTATTGTTCTTCTAGCCGCTTTAATCGTAATAGGTATTATGATACTTTCGGCTCAGCGGCGTATTGAAAATCAGAAAAATTCAGCCGATAACTCCGAAAAAATCATTTCGGCAATAGAAGGTCAGCGTGAATACATAAACGACAAAAACAGGGAAAACCGTGTCGAAATAAATACGGTAATAAGTAATCTGTTTTATAATATGTCCGATACGCTTTCAGGTTCTCAGAGCAATATGCTGCAAAGCAGTAACGCAAGACTTGAAGCAGTAGACAAAAGACTTGACAGCCTTTCAAAATCCAATGAGGAAAAACTCGAAAATATAAGAAATACTGTTGAAAAGCGTCTTGAATACATACAGACCGATAATAATAACCGCCTTTCGGATATAGAAAAAAAACTCGAAAGCTTTTCTGCTAAAAACGAAATCCATATGACCAATATCAGGGAAACTGTGGAAAAACGTCTTGACGCAATACAGGATGACAACAATCAGAAGCTTGAAAAAATGCGTGAGGTCGTAGACGAAAAGCTTCAGAAAACTCTTGACGAAAAAATGACACGCTCATTCTCTCTCGTAACCGAAAGACTTGAACAGGTATACAAGGGGCTTGGTGAAATGCAAAGTCTTGCCGTAGGTGTGGGCGACCTTAAAAAAGTTCTGTCAAACGTAAAGACAAGAGGTATACTCGGAGAAATTCAGCTCGGAGCTATACTCAAGGAAATTCTTTCCCCCGAACAGTATGACGAAAACGTTGTGACAAAGAAAGGCAGCCGAAATCCCGTTGAATTTGCAGTAAAGCTTCCCAACGATAACAACTCATTTGTATATCTTCCCATTGATTCCAAATTTCCTGCCGATACATACCAGAACCTTCTTGACGCACAGGAAAACGGTACAAAAGATGATATAGCAGCCGCTTCAAAACAGCTTATCAGCACTATAAAAAGTGAAGCAAAGGATATACACGACAAATATATATCCCCTCCGGATACTACCGATTTCGGCATTATGTTCCTGCCCTGTGAGGGTCTTTATGCCGAAGCTGTAAACCGAGGTCTTGTAGAAGAACTTCAGAGAGTATACAAAATAAATATTGCAGGGCCAAGCACTATGGCGGCATTACTCAACAGTCTGCAAATGGGCTTCAAGACACTTGCCGTTCAGAAAAGAAGCGTTGAGGTCTGGGAGGTTCTCAGCTCCGTTAAATCAGAGTTCGATACCTTCGGAGATGTTCTTGACAAAACACAGCAGCGTCTTGACCAGGCTAACAAGGAACTGGACAAGCTTGTCGGAGTCCGTACAAGACAGATACAGAAAAAGCTTGCCAAAATATCAGCTCCTGATGAGCCTGTAAAGCTCATTCAGGAATAAATTTCTGCCTTTGAAAATCAGTATATTAATTTTAATCACAACAATTTACTGTCAATAAAATCAAAATAGGGCTTGCGGTTTACTGTATCGGACATAAGTTCATTCTGTTTTGAAACATCTAAAACATATTCATAATCGTAAAAGCAGAAATAATTTCTCTGAGGTATGCTCTTATCCACACTCACAAATGCCGATTCTTTGCCGACAATTCTGTAACATAGCTCTGCCCATTCCCTCACCGTGACAGTATCACCGTTTCCTACATTGAAAACGTGATTATCAGGTTGCTTTTCAATCAGAATTTCCATAAATCGGCATAAATCATATACATTGAAAAACTGAAGCTTCATTTCTCCGTTCTGCGGCAGATAAAATTTCCTGTCCTGCAACGCACAGTCGAATACAAATGCCGAACGGTATAAGTTCTCGTATATTCCGTAAAAATACGGCGGTCTGAGAATGTAGGCTGACGGAACATTATCAGCCAAATACCGTTCAGCTCAGGATATACCGCACTTGAGCTTATAAAAATATAATCATCAAAGCTTATTCCCGATAAAACAAGCTTTTCTATATGCTCTCTTGTGTAAGCCGTAATATCAAGTACAACGTCAAAGTGTAAATCTTTAAGTCTGTTTTCAAGCTGCATTCTGTCCGCTTTTATTAATTCTGCTCCTGCAACCTGCGGTCTGCTTCCCCTGTTAATTACCGTTACGCTGTGACCTTTCCTTATAAAGTATTCCGCAGTATACCTGCTTACAAATGTTGTTCCTCCTGTAATTAAAATTTTCATTGTGCTGCTTCCCTTCAACTCAATTCTCTGAATTTTACCTAAACTTTATGGTTTCTTTACTATGGTATGGAGTTAATCCAGAAAATCCTTGAGCTTCTTGCTTCTGCTGGGGTGACGCAGCTTTCTGAGTGCTTTTGCTTCTATCTGTCTTATACGCTCACGGGTTACATTGAACTCCTTGCCTACTTCT
>ONBJ01000032.1 GCA_900316025.1 uncultured Eubacteriales bacterium | reverse complement strand
TTTTAATTCTCCGTAAAAAAATAAAAAACCACAGAAAACCTGTAGTTTTTTATTGGAGGAGTCCAAATCTATAAAAAATCAACAATACTTATTAGCAAATCTCTTTTTGTAAGACAAATTCTACCATACAATCTGATATTTTGCAACAACAAATGAATAACAAAAATATTTCATTAATGTAATTTGTTGGTATATCTTCAAATTGTGACTGAGCTTCAGGCTGCGGCGGTTGCCGTGTCAAAATACGCAGTATTTTGACAGTAAAAAGTACCCAAAGGTACTTTTTACCCATTACGGAGAATCCGTAATGGCGGCAACCGCCGCAGCCGAAGCTCACGCAGAAATTTCGGGTCTCAGTATTTTTTCCATACAGGTGCAGGCAAGAATTATCGGAACGGTAAGTACAGCCCACAGAATACTGTATCGGGGGCATATCTGTCCCCAAAGATTAAACGGAAGGGCAGAATAATCCCATACATTCATTTTAAATTTGAGGTTTACAATACAGCCCGTTGCAAGCTCGATTGAGGTTATAACGGCAGAGCCGATTATACATTTAAGAACAGTGTTTATTTTCCGTATTTTCAAAAATACCCTGAACAATACAAGAAAGCAAAGACCTCCTGTTATAAGCATAGTCCAGTGAGTTCTTTGCCTCCACAATATTTCTATAAGACCGTAAACTATGCCGCCAACGGAGAAAACAAGCGTATCCTGTGTCAATTTTTTTACCATAAAGAATCACCAATGGTAGTATTGACGGCAGCATATAATTTATACTTTAGTTTTTATCGTCCTGAATAAGAGTAATATTTACTTTTTCAACTCTTTGTTCATCGGTTTGAGTTACTGTAAAGATGATTGTATCCTTATATGTGAAGCTGTCGCCAGAAGCAGGAATATCACCGAGATTTTCCATAATCCAGCCGCCTACGGAAACGCTGTCACTTTCTATAAAGTTCTCACGCAGATTAAGAAGCTCCAGCATAGCGGATATTGTCATATCGCCGCTAACGTTGTATGAATTATCTGAAATTTTGTTATATCCGGGGTCTTCGGTTTCGTCCTCGTCCCATATATCCCCGACAAGCTCTTCAAGAAGATCCTCCATTGTAACAATACCCAGAGTTCCGCCGTAATCATCTGTTACTACGGCTATATGAAGTTTCTGTTTTTTGAACTCCGCAAGAACCGCAGAAAGTTTTTTCGTCTTGTATATAAAATATGCAGGCTTTATCAGCAATTTTATATCGGGGCTGTCCTGATGCAGAAGAGCCTCAAGATAATCTCTTGTATGAAGAATGCCGATTATGTTGTCGATACTGTCCTTGAATACCGGTATTCTTGAAAATCGTTCATCTATGACCAGTTTTTTAATATCCTGCGGTGTATCGTTTATATCTATGGCAGTGATGTCAACTCTGGGGGTGAGGATTTCCTGAACGGTTTTTTCGTCAAAGTCGAGTGCAGACTGTACAAGCTCCTTTTCCTGCTGTTCAAGTACGCCCTCCTGCTGGCTTGTACCTATAAGAACCTTAAGCTCGTCCTCTGTTACGGAGGGTTGAGATATATCGCTTGTAAACACCTTCAAAGCTAAAGTTTTCAGGGATATGAAAAGAAATACAAGCGGAGTAAGAACAGTCATAAGAAAAAGAAGAATACTTGAAGTTGATATGCAGAAGCTTTCAGCCTTTTCTTTTGCAAGGCATTTAGGGATAATTTCCCCGAATGTAAGTACCATCAGAGTTATAACTCCTGTGCTGACGGCAGCACCTGCATCACCGAAAAGCTTTATACAGAAAACCGTAGCTACAGAGGAACAGCCTATATTTACAATATTATTTCCTATCAGAATGGTTGTAAGAGCTTTGTCAAAGTTTTCGACAATTTTCAGAGAATTTTTTGCACGCTTGTCCCCACGTTCGGCACGGTATTTAAGGCGTATTGTGCTTACGGTAGAAAATGCGGTTTCTATAGACGAGAAAAATGCCGATAAAAATATACAGACTATAATAATGATAAGCATTAGTAGGTCATATGTATCCAAATTCAGGTCACTCCATAATACTGATTTCACAAGCTATTCTATCATATAATTTTCATAAATTCCATAGGTTTGTCAAATTTATGATGAAAAGTCCTTGCGAATTTATAACTTATATGTAAAATTTTTTCGTAGGTACTTGATATTTTTTTTGTTTTAATGTATCATTTAAAATATAAGTTTAAAACTTTGTCTAATAAGCAGATATTTTGGAGGATTGTTAAAATGAATAAAAAAGCTATCTTGACTGCATTTATGATTGTGGCAGCATCAACTGCCGTAATTTTATCAGGCTGCGGCGGAGATGATGACGATATAATAAGTTCTACTCAGCCTTCCGCTACGCCTATCGCTACAGTAGCTCCTACAAAAGCTCCTACGGTAGCACCTACAGTGGCACCTACTCAGCCGCCTACTGCTGCGGTTACAGAAGCTCCCACACAGGCAGCTACATTCAATGCACAGATTGCTACAGGTACTATGCCTGCAACTGTTCCCACAAGTACGGAAGTAACCAGTACGCTTCCTTCAGCTTCTTCTCCCTATGATACTACCGAAGCACCTACAGCTTCACCGCAGGCTTCACCTTCCTTGGGCGAGCCTGATATCAACGGCAATTATACTCTTGTAGGTACTGTTACGGGATTTGGCCCCAACACAGTTGTAATTGTTGTAGGTGACGGAAGCGAGTACGAGTTCAACTATGTTAATTCGGGAATTTCTATGAGCCAGCTTTATAACGGAGCTCCCGTTACTATAGTTTCAGACGGAGATCCCAGTGGTGCAGGTGTTCCCAACGCTGTTCAGATGTATATGGGTTAATTTGGTCTTGCAGTTCATAGCGTGATATTGACTAAAAAACGGCTGATTATGAAATTATTTCATAATCAGCCGTTTTACTTTAGCAGAAACAGTCCTAAACTGTTTCTTTTTCAGTTTTCAGGTGCATTCTTCCCTCGTGGTCGGTATAGTACTCACCTTTGAGAAGCAGTTCGGATATAGGAACTATCTCATATCCTTCAGCTTTTATCGTATCTATTATCTGAGGCAAAGCCTCGGGAGTATTTTTAGCTCCGTTGTGCATAAGAATTATACTTCCGTTTTTCAGATTGTTCTTTATACGCTCCACCATCTGAGCTGCGGTAGGGTCTTTCCAGTCCAGACTGTCTATATCCCACTGTATGCAGTACATATCCGCCTCGTTTACACACGATACAACGCTGTTGTTATAATCTCCGTAAGGCGGTCTGAACAAAGTCGGTTTTTTTCCTGTCAGTTTTTCTATCTTACTGTTGCACTGTTCAACTTCGGATTTCATTTTTTCATCTGAAAGCTGCGGCATATGAGGATGTGTATCGGAATGATTTCCTACATCATGTCCTCTTTTTGCTATATCCTTTACCGATTCGGGATATTTGTCCACCCACATTCCCACAAGAAAAAAAGATGCCTTTACCTTTTTTTCATCAAGAATATTCAGCAGTGTATCCGTCTGTTCGTTTCCCCAGGCGGCATCAAACGATATGCTGACCACTTTTTCGTCCTTTTCAACACAATAAACAGGTATCTTTCTTTCACCTGCCGATGCCGTTACAACCTGAGAGTAGCTGCTGGTGAGTATGCCTGCACCTATAAGACAAACAGCCAAAGCTCCTGCCATAACCAAAATCCTCTGTTTGGTAAAAACAAAAAATTTCACCTGATTCACCCTCCTGACTTTATATTAATTTATATGGCGAACCGTAAGCTTTATGACATATTTTTCATTTTGACGCTATTATTTCAACCAGCATTCAGAGGTAAAATTTACAATGTATTAATTGACAGAATAATATTATTTAACTATCATAATATTACAGGAGTTATTATCTTTCGTGCAGGCTTATTGACAGGCGGTGATTTTTATAAAAAAATATGTATTTATATCAATATCTGTACTGCTGATTATTTTTTCCGCAGTTTTATTTTTTTATTTTTCACAAAATAATGAAGCTGATAACTCTACGTTGAACGGCAATAAAAATTCTTTATCATCTCAGAATATTTCAGAAGATGATAATAACATCTCCTTAAATCACAGGTCACCGTTTATACCGTCTGACGAATATATTTTTGAAAATCAGGTCGATATTGTACATACACCGTCACTGGGACGTTTTTGCTACAGTCATCTCAACAAAGACCAGCAGCTTTGCTATGAAAAAATACGCAAGGCTGTTGAACAGCACAGGGAGTACCTTCTCTGGAACAATAACTGCTGTGATTTCAATATGCTGAATAAAATCTTAATGTACGTTACTTTCGACTATCCCGAATATTTCTGGTACTCAAACGAAGGCTGTTATATAGAATATAATTATTCCGATAAAGTTCCTATGAAGGTTAATTTCAAATATGAGTATTCAAGAGATGAGGTGTATCAGATAAACGATAGCATATATCCCGAAGTGAAAAAATATCTTGAAAGTGTGAGCAATCTTACCTCAGACTACGAAAGAGCTTTGAACGCTTATGAATACATAATAAACAATACAACCTATGACAATATACGTGCCAATGCAGGATATAAGGCGTTTGAGGATATGGACAAGGAAGCTATACCCTGCTGGAATATAACAGGTGTTTTTATAAATCACGATGCCATATGCAGAGGATACGCTCAGGCATATCAGTACCTTATGAATTTACAGGGAATTGAATGCGGATATGTATACGGCGAGGGTCACTGCTGGAACATTATAAAGCTTGACGGCGACTGGTATTATGTTGATGTAACGTGGGGAGATCCTGTAACAGCTATAAGTTATGCCGATACAGGCGAAGTGAGGTATGTTGAGGACGGTATAGATTATTCATATTTCTGTATGACTACAGAGCAGCTTTTACAGCTTCATACTCCCGATGCTGAGCTTAACCCTGAGCTTCCGCAGTGTACCGCCACAAAATACAATTACTTTGAAATGAATAAGAACAGCGGATATAAAAATTACTTTTCTTAACCACAAATTCAAAAGAAAAAAACCATAAAGTTTAGGTCAAGCCTTTTCAAAGGCTTGCAGGTCGAGGACAGCGTCCTCGTCAGGATTTTTAAGGGTGAAACCCTTAAACTCTTAATACTTAAAACGTCGCCGCAAGGCGGCATTTTATTTTTTGAGTTACGAGCAAATCTGCGGATACGCTCAGGCGGCGATTGCCGCTGTTATGATTTGCAATCATAACGGCTAAAAAAAGCTGCGTAAACAACGACCAATCGTTGTTTACGCAGCTTCCGCATAATTTTCTGCACAAAATCAGTTTTTATTCATCATAGCCCTTAGGATTATTGAACTGCCATCTCCATGAGTCCCTGCACATTTCCTCAAGGGATTTTTCAGCCTGCCAGCCGAGTTTTTCCTTAGCCTTTACGGGGTCAGCATAGCACTCTGCAATATCGCCGTCACGTCGGGGCTTGATAACGTAGGGAATTTCTATATTGTTAGCCTTTTCAAAAGCCTTGACAATATCAAGTACGCTGTAACCCGTACCTGTGCCGAGGTTGAATATCTCAGTACCCTTATGTTCTGCGGCATACTCTATAGCCTTTACATGACCCTTTGCCAAGTCTACAACGTGAATATAGTCACGTACACCTGTTCCGTCATGAGTGGGGTAGTCGTCTCCGAAAACTCCGAGCTGAGGAAGTTTTCCGATAGCAACCTGAGTTATATAGGGCAGCAGGTTATTGGGAATACCTGTAGGGTCTTCTCCTATGCGACCGCTTTCGTGAGCACCTATCGGATTGAAATAACGCAAAAGCACTACCGAAAGTTCTTTATTTGCAACTGTCGCATCTGTAAGTATCTGTTCTATCATAAGCTTAGTCCAGCCGTAGGGGTTTGTACAGCCTGTTTTCATACCCTCAACGAGCGGAACTCTTTCGGGAACACCGTAAACCGTAGCCGATGAACTGAATACAAAATTATTTACATTGTATTTAGCCATAGTTTCGAGCAAAGTCAAAGTAGTATCTATGTTGTTTCTATAGTACATAACAGGCTTTGCAACGGATTCGCCTACAGCCTTGAAGCCTGCAAAATGAATTACAGCGTCAAAGTTTTCTTTTGCGAACATCTCGTCAACCTTTTGTCTGTCTGCCACGTCTATGTGATAGAACGGAATTTCTTTTCCTGTAAGTTCTTTAAGTCTGTCGAGGACAGCGGGCTTACTGTTTGACAAATCATCAGCTATAACAACGTCATGACCTGCCTCAACGATTTCAACGCAGGTATGGCTTCCGATAAATCCTGCACCGCCTGTAAGCAATATTTTCATAAAATTTCAACCTCCTTTTTTTTTTTATTTGCGTTGCCCTTAAAAATCCCACCAAAGGCTCTGCCTTTGGAAACCGCAAGCCTTTGAAAAGGCTTGACCTAAACTTCACGTTTTTCTGTTTCAGAAATTCAGCTCATTTTGAAAGCAGTTTTTCAATTCTCTGCATAGCGATTTTAGTTTTCTCCCTGTCGCCGAATGATGTAAGACGGAAGAAGCCTGCACCGTTCTTTCCGAAGCCTTCGCCGGGAGTACCTACAACGTTAGCTTCTTTGAGAAGATAGTCGAAAAATTCCCACGAACCCATACCATCGGGACATTTAAGCCATATGTAAGGGGAGTTTACACCTCCTGTATACCATATGCCGAGCTTGTCGAGTGTTTCACCGATAATACGTGCGTTTTCCTGATAGTACTTAATGTTTTCCTTAATCTGCTTCTGACCTTCCTCAGTGAATACGGCAGCAGCACCGCACTGAACGGGATATGAAACACCGTTGAACTTAGAACCCTGTCGTCTGCCCCATATCTGAGAAATATTTACAACAGTACCGTCACTTGCAACGACCTCAAGCTCATCGGGAATAACAGTATAACCGCAACGCATACCCGTAAATCCTGCTGTTTTGGAAAGTGAGCATATTTCTATAGCACAATTTCTTGCACCGTCAATTTCAAAAATACTTCTGGGAATATTATCCTCAGTTATGAAAGCCTCGTAAGCAGCGTCATATATTATTATAGCCTTTTTAGCGATTGCATAATCAATCCAGGTTTTGAGCTGTTCCTTATTGAAAGCCGCACCTGTAGGATTGTTGGGTGAGCAGAGATATATCAAGTCTGCATCAACGGAGTAATCGGGTTCAGGACAGAAGCCGTTTTCGGCGGAACAGTCCGCATATATAACCTTTCTTCCGTTCATAAGGTTTGAATCAACATAAACAGGGTAGGCAGGGTCTGTTATAAGAACAACGTTGTCATCGCTGAAAATATCAACTATATTTCCGCAGTCAGACTTTGCACCATCGCTTATTCTTATTTCGGAGGGCTTTACATCTGCACCAAAGCTTTTATAATAGCCTGCAACAGCTTCCTTTAAAAAGTCATATCCTGCACCGCTGTCCTCATAGCCCTTGAAAGTTTCTTTTACGCCCATTTCCTCAGCACCCTTTTTCACAGCCTCTACAACGCAGGGAGCTATGGGGAGCGTAACATCACCGATACCCATTCTTATGATATTATCCTTCTTATCGGGATTTTCGGCAATATAAGCATTTATTTTCTTTGCAATATTTATAAAGAGGTAGTTTTTTTCAAGCTTGAGAAAGTTTTCGTTAATCTTCGGCATTGTGCTTCTCCTTTTGAGTTGATTTGAAATTTTTATTCTTATTTATCAAGGCTTGCACTTACAAACTCTCTGAAAAGAGGGTGTGCAGACTGAGGACGGCTCTTGAATTCGGGGTGATACTGTACCGCTACATAGAATTTATGTTCGGGAATTTCAACAGCTTCGACAAGCATTCCGTTAGGTGAAGTACCTGTTACGAGCATACCGTTATTTTCAAATTCTGTTCTGAATTCGTTGTTGAATTCAAATCTGTGGCGGTGTCTTTCCTGAATTTCCTTTTTGTTATAGGCTCTCTGCATAATGGAGTTGTTTCTGATTTTGCAGGGATACGCACCAAGACGCATTGTACCGCCCTTATCCTCGATATTTTTCTGGTCGGGCATAATATCAATGACCTTATGCTTTGAGTTTTTATCAAACTCTCCCGAATTTGCATCGCTCCAGCCTAGAACGTTTCTTGCAAACTCTATAACGGCAGTCTGCATACCAAGACATATTCCAAGGTAGGGGATATTGTTTTCTCTTGCATACTTAGCGGCGGTAATCTTTCCTTCAACGCCTCTCGAACCGAAGCCGCCGGGAACGAGTATACCGTCAGCAGTTCCGAGCAGTTCATCTGCCGTATATTCGGTAACAAGCTCAGCGTCAACCCAGTCTATTTCGACCTCTGCCGAGTTCTCATAGCCTGCATGGTTGAGAGCCTCAGCTACAGACAAATACGCATCGTGAAGCTGCACATACTTTCCTACAAGAGCTATCTTTACCTTTTTATCTCTGGACTTTATCCTGTCTATCATTTTAAGCCATTCGGACATATCGCCCTTAGGACGGTTTATGTTAAGCTCACGGCATACAATATCGGAGAAGTTATGTTCTTCGAGCATAAGCGGTGCCTGATAAAGAACAGGGAGAGTAATATTTTCTATTACACAGTCGGGCTTTACGTTGCAGAAAAGAGCTATTTTCTGGAATATACTCTTGTCGAGCGGCTCATCACAACGCAGAACTATAATATCGGGATTAATTCCTATTGAGCGAAGCTCCTTTACGCTGTGCTGTGTAGGTTTTGACTTATGCTCACACGAGCCTTTTATGTAGGGAACAAGCGTAACGTGGATAAATATGCAGTTTTCCCTGCCGACCTCCAGCGAAACCTGTCTTATAGCCTCCAGAAACGGCTGACTTTCAATATCGCCGACAGTACCGCCGATTTCGGTTATAACTACATCAGCTTCGGAATGCTTTCCTACATCGTAAACAAAATCCTTTATTGCATTTGTGATATGAGGTATAACCTGTACTGTCTGACCGAGATAGTCACCTCTGCGTTCCTTTTCGAGAACGTTTGAGTAAACCTTGCCTGTTGTAAGGTTTGAGAATTTATTCAGGTTTTCATCAATAAATCTTTCATAATGACCAAGGTCAAGGTCGGTTTCTGCACCGTCCTCGGTTACGTAGACCTCTCCGTGCTGAAAAGGACTCATCGTACCGGGGTCAACATTTATATATGGGTCGAGCTTCTGAGCAGTAATTTTCAGCCCCCTTGCTTTGAGCAGACGACCAAGAGAGGCGGCAGTAATGCCCTTTCCCAATCCGGAAACAACTCCGCCTGTTACAAATATATATTTCGTTTCCATAATAAATTACTCCTCTGAATGATTATAATTCAACAGTACCCTCAAACACAATCTCAGCGTCACCCGTCATATATACCGTATCATCGGTATAGTTTATAACAAGGTCGCCGCCCTTGAGCTGAATTGTTATATCCTCACCCTTTTTGCAGAAGCCGTTTTCCACTGCGGCTACAGCTACGGCACAAGCACCTGTTCCGCAAGCCCATGTTTCACCGCTGCCACGCTCCCATACACGCATTTTTATTGTATGGTCATTTATAACTCTTACAAATTCGGTATTAACTCTTTCAGGGAAAAGCTTGTCAAACTCAAACTTAGGGCCGATACTCTCAATGTCAAGACCTTCAACATCGTTTATGAATACCACACAGTGAGGATTTCCCATTGATACACAGGTTATATTGTACTCTTTGCCGTCTATTACAACAGGCTCATTTACAATTTTATCCTTGTTTTCGATTGCTACGGGAATATTGACAGGGTTAAGCTCTGCCTTGCCCATATCAACTCTTAATCTCTTTACCTTGCCGTCCTGCTTGTATACTTTCAGCGTCTTTATACCGCTGAGTGTTTCAACAGTAACGGTTTTCTTTTCGGTATCGACTATGTTGTGGTCATAGAGGAACTTTCCTACACAGCGTATGCCGTTTCCGCACATCTTACCCTCTGAGCCGTCAAGATTGAACATACGCATTTTTGCGTCAGCTACATCTGAGGGGCATACAAGTATAACTCCGTCGCCGCCTATGCCGAAGTGTCTGTCAGAAAGTCTTACGCTAAGACCCTCAGGATTGTTTATCTTCTGATTGAAGCAGTTGAAATAGATATAGTCGTTTCCACAGCCCTGCATTTTTGTAAATGAATATTTCATTTTTTCACCTCTCATATTGTTTATGTCAACAAGCTCTGTATTATACTGAGAATATCTGCTCATAAGGCACTCAACAAGAGCGTTTGCGGTATCTATAGATGTAAGGCAGGGAATATTTCTTTCTACTGTCTTACGTCTTATCTTAACGCTGTCCCTTGTGGGAATACGTCCCTTTGATGATGTTGATATAACGTAGTTTATCTTTCCGCTTTCGATAAGCTTCAGGGTATTTTCCTGTTTTGACTCGTGTATCTTCTTTACGGCTACAGCATTTATTCCGTAAGCCTCAAGAATTTTTGCAGTACCGCTTGTAGCATATATGTCAAAGCCGAGCATAGCGAACTTCTTTGCAACATCGCCGATTTCGCCCTTGTCGCTGTTTCTTACGGTTATAAGAACTCCGCCTGATTTTGTCATTTTATAGCCTGCCGCTACAAGTCCCTTGTAGAGAGCTTCTTCAAGAGTTCCTGCAATTCCGAGAACCTCACCTGTAGATTTCATCTCAGGGCCGAGCTGATTGTCAACGTTTATAAGCTTCTCAAAAGAGAATACAGGTACTTTTACGGCTGTATAAGGTGACTTTCTGTAAAGACCTGTTCCGTAGCCCATATCTGCAAGCTTTTCTCCGAGCATAGCCTTTGTTGCGAGGTCAACCATAGGTACGCCTGTTACCTTGCTTATATAGGGAATTGTTCTTGAAGAACGGGGATTAACTTCTATTACATAGAGGTCATCGTCATATATAAGGTACTGGATATTTACAAGACCCTTTGTTTTAAGAGAAAGTGCAAGGTCTTTAGAGCTTCTTACGATTGTCTGGGTCATTTCATCGCTCAGATTCCAAGCAGGATAAACAGCTATGGAGTCGCCTGAGTGTACACCTGCACGCTCAATATGCTGCATAATACCCGGAATGAGAATATCCTCACTGTCGCATATAGCGTCTACTTCTATTTCTGTACCCATAAGGTATTTGTCTATGAGTATGGGGTTTTCTATATTCTGAGAAAGAATGATTGCCATATATTCCACGACATCATCTTCATTGTAGGCGATAATCATATTCTGACCGCCAAGAACGTATGAAGGACGAAGCAGAACAGGATAGCCTATATCATCGGCAACTTTCAAAGCTTCCTCAGTAGTCATAACGGTAACGCCTCTGGGACGCTTTATATTATGCTTTTCGAGAAGCTCATCAAAACGTTCTCTGTCCTCAGCCATATCAATGCTGTCTGCTGATGTTCCGAGAATATTTACTCCGTTGTCGCTAAGGAATTTTGTAAGCTTGATAGCTGTCTGTCCGCCGAAAGCAACAACTACTCCGTAAGGCTTTTCGGTATGGATAATTCCCATAACGTCCTCATTTGTGAGGGGTTCAAAATAGAGCCTGTCTGCCGTGTCGAAGTCGGTAGATACTGTTTCAGGGTTGTTGTTTACTATGACAACTTCATAGCCTGCTCTTTTCAATGCCCATACGCAGTGAACGGACGCATAATCAAATTCGATACCCTGACCTATTCTTATAGGGCCTGAACCGAATACTATAATTGTTTTTTTGCCGCTGTAATTTTCTTCTATAAACTCTGTTGCTTCGTTTTCGGTATCGTATGTGGAGTAGAAATAAGGAGTTTCAGCCTTAAACTCAGCCGCACAGGTATCAACCATTTTATATACGGGAATTTCGGGTTCTTCAATTTCGCAGCCTGTAAACTGCTTTATGGTCTTGTCAAGATAGCCCATAGTTTTTGCCTTGTGATAAAGCTCCTTTGTAAGCTTACCCTTTGCCATTTCCTTTTCTATGGCGATAAGCTTTAAGAGCTTGTTCAGAAACCATTCGTCTATCATTGTTATTGAATGTATTTCGTCAACAGTTACGCCTCTTTTGAGAGCCTCATAGACGCAGAAAAGTCTTTCGTCATCGCATACACTAAGTCTGTTTCTTATGCCCTCGTCCGACATCTGCATAAACTTTTCGCTGTTTATGGTATCGTGAGAAATTTCAGCACCACGAACGGCCTTCATAATAGCCTGTTCAAACGTAGGAGCGATAGCCATAACTTCGCCCGTAGCTTTCATCTGAGTTCCGAGAGTTCTTTTTGCATATACGAATTTATCAAAGGGCCACTTGGGGAATTTTACAACAACATAGTCGAGTGCAGGCTCAAAGCAGGCATATGTAGAGCCTGTAACGGCGTTTTTGATTTCGCTGAGGTTATAGCCTATTGCAATTTTAGCGGCAACCTTTGCTATGGGATAGCCTGTAGCCTTTGAAGCAAGTGCGGAAGAACGTGAAACTCTGGGGTTTACCTCAATAACTGCATACTCAAAGCTTTCGGGATTGAGTGCAAACTGACAGTTACAGCCGCCCTCTACACCGAGTGCGGATATTATGTTAAGAGCCGCACTTCTGAGCATCTGATATTCCTTGTCGGCAAGAGTTACAGCAGGAGCAATAACGATACTGTCGCCTGTATGTACTCCAACAGGGTCGAAGTTTTCCATTGAGCATACGGTTATAACGTTGCCCATACTGTCACGCATAACCTCAAATTCGATTTCTTTCCAGCCTGCTATACATCTTTCAACAAGAACCTGAGTTATAGGAGAAAGCTCCAGTCCGTTTGAAGTAATTTCCCTGAGTTCTTCCTCGTTGTTTACTATACCGCCGCCTGTTCCGCCGAGAGTGAACGCAGGACGGATTATAAGCGGATAGCCTATTTCGTTTGCAAATTTTACGGCACTTTCGACATCGTTTACAACCTTAGAGGGAATAACAGGCTGACCTATAGCCTCCATTGTATCCTTGAACATCTGTCTGTCTTCGGCTTTGTCTATGGTATCGGGGTCAGCACCGAGCAGACGCACGTTATTTTCTTCAAGGAAGCCTTCTTTTGCGAGCTGCATTGAAAGTGTAAGTCCTGTCTGACCGCCGAGAGTTGAGAGCAGGCTGTCGGGTTTTTCTTTCTGAATAATTCTTTTTACGGTATCGAGCGTAAGCGGTTCTATATATATTTTATCCGCCATAGCGTTATCGGTCATAATTGTAGCAGGGTTTGAGTTTATGAGGATAACCTCCAGACCCTCCTCTTTCAAGGCACGGCAGGCCTGTGTTCCAGCATAGTCGAACTCCGCAGCCTGACCTATTACTATAGGCCCTGAGCCTATTACAAGCACTCTTTTAATATCCTTATTAATCGGCATTAAATAACAATCCTTTCTTGTTTAAGGGCTTCGCCCTTAAAAATCCTGACCAAAGGCTCCGCCTTTGGAAACCGCAAGCCTTTGAAAAGGCTTGACCTAAACTTAAAGTTTTTATTATCTGAATTTTCAGATGTTATACAGGTCTATTATTTATTTTCGCTCATAAGAGCTATGAACTTATCAAAGAGAAATTCCGTGTCAAGAGGGCCTCCGCAGGCTTCGGGGTGGAACTGTACGGAAAATGCGGGCATATTGGTATAGGTTACGCCCTCACACGTTCCGTCATTGGCATTTACGAAGCTTTCCTTAGCATTTGAAGGCAGGGAACTTCCGACAACAGCGTATCCGTGGTTCTGACTTGTTATATATACTCTGCCTGTTTCGGTATCCGTTGCAGGTTGATTTGCTCCACGATGACCGTACTTAAGCTTTTCGGTTTTAGCTCCCTGAGAAAGTGCAAGAAGCTGATGACCAAGACAAATTCCGAATGTAGGCAGTTTTTTCTCGCACAAAATTCTGAGCTGTTCTATAACATCACCGTTTTCCATAGGATCGCCGGGGCCGTTTGAAAGCATTATTCCGTCAGGATTAATTCCGAGTATCTGCTCAGCCGTTGCATATGAAGGGAACACAGTGACATTACAGCCTCTCTTTACAAGTGAACGCTGAATATTTCCCTTTGCACCGAAATCCCACAAAGCAACATTATATTTCGGATTTTCTGCAATTTCCGTTGTAACCTCAGTCGGTGTCACACTCTTTACCGCATCTGTAACCTTGTATGACTTTATTTCTTCAAGGTCGCTTTCAAGATTTTCAAGAGTAGAGGTTATTTTACAGTTCATTACACCGTACTCTCTTACAATTCTTGTTATGGCTCTTGTATCAACGTCATACAGTCCCGGAATGTCGGAATCCTTTAAAAAAGTGTCAAGAATCCCATCACAACGAAAGTTTGAAGGCTCCTGACACCTGTTTCTTACAATATAAGCCTTCAATGCCGGCTTAGAACTCTCAAAGTCTGAGGGTATAATTCCGTAATTTCCGATAAGCGGGAAGGTCTGAATGACTACCTGACCGTAATAGCTGGGGTCGGTAAGAGTTTCAAGATAACCTGTCATAGCAGTTGTAAAGACAAGTTCTCCTGTAACCTCCTTATCAGCACCAAAGCCCTTTCCTTCAAAAACCTTGCCGTTTTCCAAAATAAGAAACGATTTGCGGCTCATTTAATCAATCCCTTTCTTTTCGTTAAATAGAAAATATAAACCAATAAATAAAGTATTAATCTTATATTTCATAAGTTCTTAGTATCTGCTGTGCGACATAGCTTTTTGTCACACGCAAATCCATAGCCTGTTTTTCAATATATCTGTGAGCCTGCTGCTCACTCATCGCAAGACACTGCATAAGAACCAGCTTTGCTCTGTTTATAAGCTTAACTTCCTCAAGCTGTGCCTGAAGCCTTATGTTTTTCTGTTCAATCAGACCTATACGGCACTTCATAGCCCTGAATGCAAGCAAACTCTGATGTACAGCCTCTGTACTTACAGGCTTTATGAGCGTAATTACTCCGTTTTGCGAAAGTTTTTCGCCTGCCTTTGCGGCTGTATCCCTGCCTGTTGCTATGAAAACTCCTGCTGATGTATGCTTAGTCATATACATCGAAAGATTAAGTCCCACCTCGTCCGCAAGAGGAGCGTAAATGAAAACAAGTTCTAAATCGGTATTTTCGCTTTCTGCAAGCTTCCTTGCCTCAGATGCAGTATCAGCCGTCATACATTCCGTGAAGCCCTCGTCACGGAGAAGGCTTGTCAGTTTCTTTATGATTTCACTGTTACCCGAAACAACAAGTGCCGTTCCCATCAGCCCATATCACCATCTAACCATTTTATAATATCTCACAGAAAAAAGCAACGGTAAAATAACGTTATTCAACATTATTTTCTACTTTTGCTTTACTCAGATTACATTATACATAATTTTACTGCATTATGCAAGTTATTTTATTTAACGCAGTTCAGACAGAAAAAAACATAAAGTTTAGGTCAAGCCTTTTCAAAGGCTTGCGGGTCGAGGGCAGAGCCATCGTCAGGATTTTAAAGGGTGAAACCCTTTAACTCTCAACGTAAAAATAAAAATGCCGTTTCTGCGGCATTTTTACAAAAAACACATCGGACAAATTTTTAAAAAATTTGTCCGACATCTTTATTTTCATATTTCCTTTATTTTTGACGGAAGAAGCTTATAAACTCCGTAGCCTAAAAACGTTCCGAAAGAATTTAAAATAATATCGTCTATATCAACATTGCGGTACATATTGCCTATTGCAAATCCTACAATCATCTGCGACATCTCAATAGCAACGGTTAACGAAAATGCAAGCAAAATCAAAACCCACCACTTAGGCTTGCGTAAGAAAAATAAAACAAATACACCAAAGGGAAGTCCCAGCAGAATATTTCCGAATATTTGCGTTGCATCACTAACACCAAAACCACCAGAAATCATCTCATTAATTGTTTTAAAAGGTATAAAATTATACCATGTAAGACCACCATCATACTGTATATTTGAATAACTATCATATGTGATTGGAAATAAAGTTATTGCAACTACTGCCGTAAGGTATGCAATAAACACACAGTATATTGCTATCATCTTAGGCTTGACCTTTAAATATATAGCTGCAACAAGATACAACACCAAAACAATTATTCCTATAAATATAGCTAAACCACGATCAACCATTAGTATCCCCTCATAACAACATTATTTGACTTAACATCAACTGAGTCACGTGCTTTTTCAAATCTAAAAAAGTAATCTCCCGAACCAACATTAGTCCATTTTGCTTCACCATAACCATATCTGCTTAAGTATTTATAACCTACTTCTTCTGAACCGAACAGCCACGTCTTTATATATAGAGAAACCTTATATGTTGGAGAATATTTTGAACTGCTCGTTATCCTATAGTTTCCAACATAACTTTGTACAGAAGCAGAGTAGGCAATATTATTGTGATTATATGTTCTCACTGTACCTTCATGTTCTCCTTGAAATATGAGAGTGGAAGTGTAATAATCACTAGCTGCATACACTCATACCGAAAGTGAACCAACACAAATAGCAATTAACACAACTGGTGTAATAATTTTACTAATCAAGTTTTTCATAAAAATTTCTCCTTATTACTTTAAAAATTTTTATTTTTTATAAAACGCATTTTATAGGTTAATCTATTAACTTCTTAACCTGTGAAATATAATAATATGTAAGTCAGTTTTTGTCAATAATTTTCTCAAAAAATTTTTTATTGTAATTTATTGTAATTTTTTTGAAATTTAATTTTAAAATTTTACAAAAAATAGCCTGACTAAACCATAATCAGACTGTTTTTATCATATTCAATTTTTATCAGGCTTTAGCGAACGTATTTACAGCATAATAAATAAGTACCGCAATACCAAGAGCTATTCTGTACCAGCCGAAAACCTTGAAATCGTGCTTCTTTATGAACTGAAGCAAAAACTTTATTACAACGATTGATACAAAAAAAGCAACCGTAAAGCCTATCACAAGTATTATAAGCTCGTATGAGCTGAAATTCAGACCAAAACGCACAAGCTTCAAAAGACTTGCACCAGCCATTACGGGAATAGCAAGAAAGAACGTAAATTCTGCTGCAACAGTACGTGAAACACCTATAAGCAAAGCTCCTACTATAGTAGAGCCTGAACGTGATGCTCCGGGGAATATAGCCGCAAGAAGCTGAAACATACCTATAATAATTGCTGTTTTGTATGTAAGCTCATCGAGTGTATTAATCTTAGGCTTATGAGTTTTGTTTCTGTTTTCGATAACTATGAAAGCTACACCGAAAGCTATCAGAGCCAGTGCAACAACCACATAGTTATAAAGATACTTTTCAAGAATTTCGTCAAACAGAAGTCCTACAACAGCCGCAGGTATACAGGCTACAAGTATCTTGCCCCACAAATTCATAATATCGGTCTTTACAAAAGCGACAAGACCCTTTTCATTGGAATCCTTGTCTTTCATTCTGAAAGGCCATATCTGTTTCCAAAATATGATTACAACCGCAAGTATTGCTCCAAGCTGTATCACAACCTCAAACATACTCCAGAATTCCTCAGAAACATTAAGAGGTAAAATTTCGTTTAAAAGTATCATATGTCCCGTACTGCTTATAGGAAGCCACTCTGTAACTCCCTCTACCACACCTAAAAGGGCGGCTTTAAGATATTCAAGTATTGCTGCCAAATCCATAGAACTATCCTTTCCTTATTAAATATTATGTTTTATCAAAGTAATGCCGTAATCAAGTTTATTTTCTGAACGACCATTCTATTCCGTTCGGTGTATCCTTTATTACAACATTTCTTGCGTTGAGTTCATCTCTTATAGCGTCCGCAGTTGCCCAGTCCTTATTTTTTCTTGCCTGAGTACGCTTTTCTATAAGTGCTTCTATTTCGGCGGTGTCAGTATCCTGATTTTCGCTTTCGGTATTCTGTTCTGCTGCTTCGGCTTTTTTTACAAGGTCAAGACCGAGAACATAATCAAACTTTGATATAATCTCAAGCTTATCATTATTGCTCAAATCAGACTTGAGGACATCATACAATACGGTAAGTGCCATAGATGTATTCAAATCACTGTTCAGAGCCTCTTTGAATTTTTCCTCATATACTCCGTATAACTCTTTATCGGATTTTATATCATCGTTTTTGTTGTTATAAATATCCCTTACTCTTTTCAGAAGCTTGTCATATGCCTTTGCGGTATTGTCAAGGCTTTCATAAGTAAATACAAGCGGCTTTCTGTAATGCGACTGCAAACAGAATAAACGGTATACAAGAGGGTCATAGCCCTTGCTTTCAAGAAGAGATACCGTAAGAAAACCACCTTTGGACTTGCTCATTTTACCTCTTGCGTCATTCAAGTGAAGCACATGAAACCAGTGACTGCACCATTTATGACCGAGAAAAGCTTCGCTTTGAGCTATTTCGTTGGTATGGTGGGGGAAAGCGTTGTCTATGCCGCCGCAGTGAATGTCGAGATATTCACCCAGATGCTTTATGCTTATTGCAGAACACTCTATATGCCAGCCGGGATAACCGTAGCCCCACGGACTGTCCCATTTAAGTTCTTGATTTTCAAACTTTGATTTTGTGAACCACAGAACAAAATCGCTCTTGTTTCTTTTGTTTTCGTCCTCCTCGACGCTGTCACGCACACCAACGGCGAGGTCGTCCTCGTTCTGGTTTCCGAAAACATAGTAATTGTCAAGCTTTGAAGTATCAAAATAAACATTTCCGCCCTGTCTGTAAGCATAACCCTTTTCCAGCAGAACCGAAACCATATTTATAAAATCGTCAATACAGTTTGTGGCAGGCTCTACCACATCGGGATATTTGATATTTAACTTTTTGCAGTCCTCAAAGAAAGCGTCAGTATAGAACTTTGCGATTTCCATAACGGTTTTATGCTCTCTTTTTGCACCGGCAAGCATTTTATCCTCTCCGGTGTCGGCATCGCTTGAAAGATGTCCTACATCGGTGATATTCATTACTCTTTTTACATCGTAGCCTGTGTATCTCAGAGATTTTTCCAGAACATCTTCCATTATATATGTACGAAGATTTCCTATGTGTGCATAGTGATATACGGTAGGGCCGCAGGTATACATATTTATTTTACCTTCGGTATGAGGTTCAAGTATCAGCTTTTTTTGTCCCAGTGTATTATACAGTTCCATAAATAAAAACTCCTCTCATTAATATATGTATTATGATGAAAAATAAAAAATACAGCCACATTCCCGAATTAAGGGACGAGGCTGTTTAAGTCACGTGATTCCACCCGTATTTCAGTAACCTTATATACTATGATATAATGAC
The DNA here is from genome assembly GCA_900316025.1 of uncultured Eubacteriales bacterium. Lineage (GTDB taxonomy): Bacteria > Bacillota > Clostridia > Oscillospirales > Acutalibacteraceae > CAG-964. The sequence continues at coordinate 3,403 of ONBJ01000032.1, read as the reverse complement.
TACTCTCATTCGTCATATAACGGTGACAACCGCACAGACATTTCCTTCTGTGTGCTGATAGAGTGCATTCACAGATAGTGTTCATTCAAACCGAATCTCAGCTAATAACGGTTTTCTCTGTCAAAGACATATATCTGCTACTTTTCTCCGTAAAGGCATTTGTATTTTTGATTTTGTCTACAGCATTATATAATATTTCTCAGATGATTTCAAGCAAAAGAAGAAATATTTGTCTGAAATTTTAAAAACAGAAACAGGCACACATTAAAGTATGCCTGCTCCGTTTGAGTAAGGAAATAAAAATGAAATGAAAAAGATGTATGCGTATCGGTACACTGTCGCAATGAATATATAAAGACAGTGTATGCAACTTATATAAGAGTTGCTAAAAAGAATTAATAAAGTTGCTGTATTTTTTATTATTATATCACAAAGATTGGATATAATAAAGGGTTTTAATAAAAAAATTTTTTTTTGTTAAAACTTTACAAATGCGTTATATGTTTCATAGGTAGATTACATAATAAAAAAATACGGTCAGACTGTGTTTTTAAAAATAGAAAGTGAGAGATCAGGAGAATATACGAGTATTAATGAGGTATTAAGAGATAACTAAAGCGTAAATTAAATTTTTTGTTAAAAGTGTTGACTTTGAAAGTCTGATATGCTATTATCTATCCTGCGATAAGATTTCGGCATTTACAGATTTTGAATGCCGAAAAATTCTGATTTACGGAGGAGAATTTATTATGTCTACTTTTATGGCAAAAAAAGGCGAAGTAGAGCGTAAGTGGTACATCATTGATGCTGCAGGCAAGCCCTTGGGTCGCACAGCGGTTCAGGCTGCTACACTTCTCAGAGGTAAGCACAAGCCCACTTATACACCCCACGTTGACTGCGGCGATTTCGTTATAGTAATCAACTGCGACAAGGCTGTTCTTACAGGCAGCAAGCTTACTCAGAAGCACTGGTATCGTCACACAGGCTATATCGGTCATCTCAAGGCAACAAGATACGACACACTTATGGCAACAAAACCCGAAAAGGCTATGGAGCTTGCTGTTAAGGGAATGCTTCCCTCAAACACAAACGGCAGAGCAGCTATGCTCAGACTTAAGCTCTTCAAGGGTGCAGAACACAAGCATCAGGCTCAGAAGCCCGAGGTTTGGGATAAGTAAGAGGGGAGGCAACAATAATGTACGATAAGAAAGCATATTTTTACGGAACAGGCAGAAGAAAAAGCTCTGTAGCAAGAGTAAGACTTTATCAGGGTACAGGTAAAATCACAATCAACGACAGAGATATTGATGAATATTTTGGTCTTGAAACATTGAAGTTAATAGTTCGTCAGCCTCTCGAGCTTACAGAAACTACAGAAAAGTTTGATATAGTTTGCAGAGTAGCAGGCGGCGGCGTAACAGGACAGGCAGGTGCTATCCGTCACGGAATTTCAAGAGCATTGCTTCAGTATGACAGCGAGGCTTTGAGAGCTAAGCTTAAGAAAGCAGGCTTCCTCACCCGTGACCCGAGAATGAAAGAGCGTAAGAAGTACGGTCTTAAGGCTGCTCGTAGAGCTCCTCAGTTCAGCAAGAGATGATTTCTGCCCTTTGGCATTTATCAGGAATACAGTGTTTATGCGGTTTTTGTCGTTTTGGAGCTTCCTGAGATATGGTGGTTTCCGGACGGTAACTAACACGTAACTAACGGGCAACTAACAAAAACAAGGCATTCATCGTTTGGTGAATGCCTTTTCCATATAAGGGTTATATGAGGTGATTTATTATGAATAACGAGAATAAAATCAAACATCTCGAAATGGTGCAAGATGTAATAAAGCGCATGGCAAGCAATTCTTTTATATTGAAAGGGTGGGCAGTTACTCTTGTAGCTGGTATAATGGCTTTAGCTGAAAAAGATGCAGATAAAATGTATTTCTTGGTCGCCTATATTCCTATAATAGTATTTTGGTTACTTGATTCCTATTACCTTCTTCAAGAACGCTTATATAGGGAATTGTACAATAAAGTGCGTTCCACCAAAGAAAATGATATTGATTTCTCATTATCAGCTACAAAGAAAGAGTTTGGTGGAGGAAGAAATACTTTTTGGGCTTGTTTTATTTCTCCAACAGAGTCATTTTTTTATTTACCATTAGCTTTAGTTTGTGCTGGAGTAATATATCTTACCATTAAATGAGAAGTTGTTTTATGGTTTGTAAGAAGGTGATATTATGTTTTCAAGATTTAACTATAGCCCATCCAACGATTTTTATAACAACACTTTAAACCAACATCTTACAAAAGGGAGCGAGCTATTCAGTCAACATGAAAAGGAAGTACAGGATTGCTTATCCCAATATATAACAGAAGATGGCGTAATTAACGGTTCCGACTTAAAAGAACATTGGTTTTCGATTTCTGATAAGGATATTTTTATATCACATTCACACAAGGATATAAAAAAAGTAAAGGCGTTTGCAGGCTGGTTATATGATACTTTTGGATTAAAAGCCTTCATTGATTCTTGTTCATGGGGATACTGTGATAAATTACTAAAAAAAATAGACAACAAATATTGCTACAAACCCAAAAGTAAAACATATGATTATGATTTACGCAACTATACAACAAGCCACGTTCATATGATGTTATCAACTGCTTTAGCTGAAATGCTGAACAAAACTGAATGCGTTATTTTTTTTAATACTCCAAATTCAATAAGCATGAGCGATGAACTTACAAAAATAAAAAAAAGGGAAGCAACGCTATCACCTTGGATTTATTACGAATTGTCAATGATGACATTAATAAAATCGACACAACCCAGAAAAATCATTTTAGAACACTCTGCATATAGTGATATTAATATAAAATATGATGTTTCTAAAATCCTTAAAGAACTTACACAAATAGATGATTCTACTTTATTGTCATGGAGAGATAAATGGAATAATCGCTCTATTATGTGCAAGGAAGAACCATTAGACGTTTTATATGAAATCATCTATCCAAAATCATCAAAATAAATTGAAAAACCGCTGAGGAAGCACATCACTCAGCGGTTCAGACTGTAGATATGAATCTTAAAACAATTATTCCTATTATATCTATTTTATCCGTTGCTGTAATGGTACTTTGGGAATTTCTCGGAAATGGTTGGAACTACAGCTGGCTGGCGGTATTCGTAGGCGGCGTTGTGATTGCCATTCTGAGCATCATCGACAAAAGCAATAACAAAAAACAATAGCTGAACTAACAAATTTTAAGGCATTTGCCATTGTGGTAAATGCCTTATTTTGCATAGAAAAACTATAAATGAGCAAATTTAAAAAATTGCACAAACGCTTGTCATTCCGAACGGAGTGAGGAATCTTTTTTAAGACCCTTCACTTCGTTCAGGGTGA
>ONBJ01000082.1 GCA_900316025.1 uncultured Eubacteriales bacterium | reverse complement strand
CGCTTTCGATACCTGCAACACACCTACAAAAAATACTTTTTCTTTTGTTTTATCCCACTCATACACTCATTAGTTCTTTAAAAACTTGGAAACTGGTATCACAGTAAACTGAAATCTGAAAGCCGTGCTGTAAGAATTTTCTCAGAACTTCCCTTTTTTACTGCCGTCAACGCTCACGATGCGATTGCAGAGTCAAAAGCTTTGCTTTTGACTCTGCAATCGCAAAAAAACTCAGATATGCTGAATCCGAAAGGTCAGTTATTAACTAAAAATTAAATGTTGAACATTCACTTTACATTAATTCTCAAATATAGTATTATAATTAAGAAATTTTATAAGCTACAGGCTTTTTCGGAAAGGAAAATTTACTTATGAAACCTAAATATAAAAGAATTCTTTTAAAATTAAGCGGTGAGGCTCTTGCAGGAAATGAAAAACACGGTATTGATTTTGATACCGTACTTTCATTCTGTCACCCTATAAAAAAGCTGGTTGATATGGGAGTGGAGGTTGCCATAGTAGTAGGCGGCGGAAACTTCTGGAGGGGACGCTCCAGCGGAAGTATGGACAGAACAAGAGCCGACCATATGGGTATGCTCGCTACTGTAATAAATGCTTTGGGTGTTGCGGACGCTCTCGAACAGCTTGATGTGGTTGTCAGGGTTCAGACGGGAATTACTATGCAGCAGGTTGCCGAGCCTTATATCAGAAACAGGGCTGTACGTCATCTCGAAAAGGGAAGAGTAGTTGTGTTCGGCTGCGGAACGGGAAATCCGTTTTTCTCCACAGATACGGCTGCCGCTCTGAGAGCTGCCGAAATTGAGGCTGATGTTATTCTCAAGGCTACTATGGTTGACGGCGTTTATGACAGCGACCCCAAGACAAATGAGAATGCAAAGAAATTCGATGAAATATCTTACCTTGATATTCTGAACAAGGGTCTGGCTGTAATGGATACCACAGCCGCTACAATCTGCTGGGACAACAACATTCCCATACTTGTTCTGAGCATAGAAGACCCCGAAAATATAGTAAGGGCTGTATGCGGCGAAAAGGTAGGAACTCTTGTAAAATAATTCAGAAAACTGTAATCTATTTAAAATTTAAAATAAAAAGGAGATGTATTGCTGATGAAAGCAGTATTGAAAAAGGCTGAAGAACGTATGAACAGACGTATTGACCATCTTAACAGTGAGTTTGCGGCTATAAGGGCAGGAAGAGCAAATCCCGCTGTTCTTGACAAGGTGCTTGTTGACTATTACGGAGCACCTACTCCCGTAAATCAGCTTGCGGCTGTATCGGTTACAGAGGCAAGAACGCTTCTTATTCAGCCGTGGGATATGTCTGTGCTTACTCCCATAGAAAGAGCCATACAGAAATCCGATATAGGAATAAATCCTCAGAATGACGGAAAAACTCTGCGTATGATTTTCCCTCCCCTCACAGAGGAAAGAAGAAAAGAGCTTGTAAAAGATGTCAAGGAACTTGCGGAGGACTGCAAGGTAAGAGTAAGAAACGTAAGACGTGAAACCGTTGACAAGTTCAAGACTATGAAAAAGGGCGGAGAAATTACGGAGGACGACCTCAAGCAGGCTGAAAAGAAAACTCAGGAGCTTACAGACAGGTTCATAAAGGAAATTGACGTTCTCGCAGAAAAGAAACAGAAGGAAATTATGTCCATATAACAGATACGGCATAATCGGGTGATGATATGTTTTCTTTTTTCAAGGACAAAAACAAGGACGCTGATATAAAGCTTTCGGATATAAAGCTGCCTGAGCATATCGGCATAATTATGGACGGAAACGGCAGATGGGCTAAAAAAAGAGCCTTGCCCAGAAGTGCAGGACATACGGCAGGTGCGAAAACCTTTCGTACAATAACGAGATATTGCAGCAATATCGGAATAAAGTATCTGACGGTGTACGCTTTCTCAACCGAAAACTGGAAGCGTCCCGAGGAGGAAGTCAAAGCTCTTATGAGCTTGTTCAAGTCCTATCTTGAGGAGGCTATACGTGACTTCAAGGACGATGATATTGTTGTAAGATTTATAGGCGATACATCTGCTTTCAGCGATGAGCTTCAGGCTCTGATTGAGGAAAATCAGACTATGTCCGCAGACAGAACAGGTATGGTTCTTAATATTGCCATGAACTACGGCAGTCGTGACGAGATTGTACGTGCCGTAAAAAGAATTGCCGCTGATGTTAAATCAGGCAGAACCGATATTGACAGCATAGACCAGAAAATGATTTCAGATAATCTGTACACCGCAGGTCAGCCCGACCCCGACCTGATTATACGTCCCAGCGGTGAATACAGGATTTCCAATTTTCTTTTATGGCAGTCCGCATATACCGAATATGTGATTATGGACGATGTTCTGTGGCCTGACTTTACTTCGGAAATGCTCGATGCCGCTCTGATTGAATACGCAAGACGCAACAGACGCTTCGGCGGAGTATGATATTAAGAGCCTGTTTGAAATCTCAGAGATGATTTCGGCTTTGATGATAAGCTCAGGTTGAGGCGATTGCAGATACCTGCGGACAAGTCCGCAGGTGAATTTAAAGTGAAACTTTAAATTCGTCAAAAGCACAGCTTTTGACATCTGCAATCGCACATCTGAGTGTTGACGGAGGTCTGTACATAAAAGATACGGAAAATCCGTTGAAACGGTCTTTGTAAACAACAGTTATATTTTCTGTATACTGTTCATAGAAGATTAGTGTATTAAATCTGAAGGGCAGGTTTGTTTATGAAAATGAGAATTATATCGGCTGCTGTCGGAATTCCGCTTATTCTGCTTACGTTTGCGTTTCACAGTGTATTTCCGCTGTGTATAAACATACTATGTGCATTTGCGTCGCTGTGCTGTGCCATAGAGCTGATAAACGCAAAAAAATGGACTAAGGATTTGAAGCTTTCAGTTCCGTGTATGCTTTTTGCATCGCTGCTGCCGATGTCTGTTACCGTGAGAATGTTTCTTACGGTACTGGTATTTTTTATACTGTATATTTTTATGCTGCTTGTGACAAGACACGGGGAGTATGATTTTTCTGATATATCATATATTTTTACGGCTATCGGACTTTCAGCGTTCGGAATAAGCTGTGTAGTATTTGTTTCACTCAAAGATGAGGCGAAATCCTGTTTTTATATAACGCTTTGTCTTGCGATAGCTTGGATTTCCGATGCAGGAGCTTATTTTGTGGGAAGCTTTCTTGGAAAAAAGAAGCTGTGTCCCGAAATAAGTCCGAAGAAAACTGTTGAGGGAGCAGTCGGAGGCGTGATTATAGGAGTGGCAGGTGCTTTGGCAGACGCTCTTGTTTTTCAGTATGTTATTTTAGGTGAAACGGTAAAGATAAACTTTGTCGGAGTTGCGGTGATTTCTCTTATAGGAGTTGTTTTCGCTATGTTCGGTGATTTGACATTTTCGATTATAAAGAGAAGCTGTAAGGTGAAGGATTACGGAAATGTCATTCCCGGTCACGGAGGAATACTTGACCGCTGCGACAGCATTATTATGACAGCTCCTCTGCTGTATATATTTTTGCTGTACTTTCCGCTGATTTCGCTTACCTGAAACAGAAAATTTTTCCACCTGAGCGGTTGGAATGATTTTCTCATTGTATAGCTGTGACAATTAAAAGTTTTGTCCACTTTTTCAAAAGTGGTGGGGTCAAGGGGCAAAGCCCATT
>ONBJ01000073.1 GCA_900316025.1 uncultured Eubacteriales bacterium | reverse complement strand
CCTTCAGGTCTCAAAAGGTTGGTTTGGTTACTTACTATTTTACACCTTTTGGAGAGTAATTCATTTTTTTATTTCTTTAAAACTTGGAAACTGGTGTATTCTTTTTTTGCTATTGAAAATTTACCATTCTGCTATATAATATATTTGCCTGATTTTTACAAAGCTGTGTATCTTTATGAAAGGGGCGGCTTTACTTTGAAAAAAATCTTCAATGAAAAAAATATATTTATCCTGTGTCTTTCCGCAATACTTGCACTTGTTCTGTACATCATATCAGACCAGTATATTATAGTTACATCTGAATATACCGTAAAAAGCGATAAAATAACAAACGGATTTAAAATCGCCGTTATAAGTGACCTTCATAATATGGATTTCGGGGGAAATAATAAAATTGTCCTCGACAAGCTCAGAGAAAAATCTCCCGATATAATAGCCGTTGTGGGCGATATTGTAGACGAAAACTCTGAAGATATAACACCTGCTCTTAATATAATGAACAACCTGCCTTCAATCGCTCCGACATATTACGTTATGGGAAATCACGACAAAAGCTGTCCGCTGTATGGAAACTTCAAGGATTCAATAACTTCTTCAGGTGTGAAGTATCTCCGTACAATAGACTACGGTCAAAGCTTTGTATCAAAGGCTGAAAGAAAAATCACAGTAAACGGTGACAGGGTTGCTTTACTCGGTCTGCATACATATTCCAACGGTGAGTTTGAGGATAAACGCTACACAAAAGTAATGAGAGATTTCTGTAAAAAAAACTGCTTTAAAATACTTCTCTGCCATTATCCCGAATTTACAACATGGTTTTTTGAGCAGGATAAGTACTATGAATATAATTTCGACCTTATGCTTTCGGGACATACTCACGGAGGAATTGTGAGTATTCCATTTATCGGCGGTATTATAGCTCCAAATCAGGGATTATTCCCCGAATACTGCAAGGGGCTTTATTACATAGATAAGGGAAACAAAAATCCTTACAATATGGTTGTAACAGGCGGTCTTGGCGAGGACAGAAGATTTATCAGGGTAAATAATTTTCCCGAAATAACAATAATCTTTTGAAAATCCCAAACTCCTGCGTTACCGTAACAAAAGTACTGTAAATAAGGACTTTTTATGCAAATAAAGCAACACTGTGCAAGTAGGGATTTTATCTAAAAAAGGAGATTTAATCTATGTTAGATGTAGGAACTACAGCACCGAGCTTCAATCTTCCCGACCAGAACGGGAAATTCCACTCACTGGAGGAATACAGAGGAAAAAAGATAGTACTCTATTTTTACCCTAAAGATAATACAGCAGGCTGTACAAAGCAGGCTTGCGGCTTCGGTGAGCTTTATCCGCTGTTTACAGAAAAAAATGCTGTCGTTATCGGTATAAGCAAGGACAGCGTTGCTTCTCATAAACGCTTTGAACAGAAATATAACCTTCCTTTTACAATTCTTTCCGATACGGAGCTTTCTGCAATACAAGCCTATGACGTCTGGAAAGAAAAGAAAAATTACGGAAAGGTTTCTATGGGCGTTGTAAGAACAACATACCTTATAGACGAAAACGGCATTATAGTAAAATCTGTCGGAAAGGTCAAGGCAGCAGAAAATCCTGCTCAGATGCTGGGCGAGCTTTAATATGAATATACTGCTCATACTTACAGGCGGTACTATAGCCTGCAAAACCGTAAATTCAACAATGAATCCCACTGCCCAAAATGCCTGCGATATTCTTCGTATGTATAAAACAAAAAATCCGAACTGCGATATAAATTTCAGCGTTGAACAGCCTTTTACCATACTGAGCGAAAACTATACGGCAGAAACTTACAATATGCTTATAAATTTTATATCAGCCGTAAAATTATCGGACTATGATGGTGTAATCATTACCCACGGCTCAGACACACTTTCATATACCTCTGCACTTGTCGGAATGCTTATGAGAAATACCGATATTCCTGTAATGATAACCGCCGCCGATTATCCTCTTGATAATCCCTGTTCAAACGGATTTTCCAATTTTTCGGTATGCGTGGAGTTTATAAGAAAAAATCTGCTGTGCGGTGTTTTTACCGTCTACGGCGAAAAAAATAAACCTGTGGTATATCTTTCAACCAGAATTTGCGAGGCTGACCCTCTGAAAGACAGATTTTCTCCTTTTGGTGACGGTGTGATTGCTGAATTTGAAAACGGCAGTATCATAAACTTCAATACGGCTCTGGCGGAAAAACTGAAAAACAAAAAATTTTCCGATAATTTCTTCAAGAAAATGCCTTTTATAAAAAATGACATTCTTCTTATAAAAAATTATCCTGACCAGAATTTCAGTTTTTACAATATATCAGAAGCAAAAGCGGTTGTAATATATATGTATCACAGTGCAACCGCCTGTACAACAGGCGAAAACACAAGCATATGCAGATTTATTGAAAGGTGCAATACGGAAAAAGTTCCAGTTTATCTTGCTTCGTTCAAGCACAGAAAAGAAAAGTATGCTACTTCTTCCGAAATAGAAAAATATAATGCAGATAAGCTTTTCAATATATCAAAAGAATGTGCTTATATCAAGGCTTTGCTTGCATTCAATCAGTGCAGTATTTCACCCGAATATGTTATGAACTCAGATATATACTTTGAATCTCAGGATTAAATAAAAACAGCCGCACTGCTGCGGCTGTTTTTTGTGTTAAAGGGCTTTGCCATTTAAAATCCCACCAAAGGCTCCGCCTTTGGAAACCGTGAACTTTTGCAAAAGTTCAATCAAAACTTTCCTGTTTTCTCCGTCAGAAATACATATTAATTTTCCTGTTCCGCACGGTTTATGGCATTGAGTACTCCGAATATCGAACTTCTGTAAATATTTCCCGAAATTCCTACGCCGAATATACTTCCTCCTCTGGGCGTCATAAGCTGTATATATGAAACAGCCTTTGAATCCGAACCTGTGGAAATAGCGTGCTGAGAATAATCAACAAACTTATAGTCACATATGCCTACACTTTCCAGAGCGTGGAAAAATGCGTCTATAGGGCCGTTGCCGATTCCGGATATTTTTATATCTGTAGCTTCATCGCCGTTTGTACGAAGTATTCCCTGTATTTCAACAACGTTTCCGTCCTCTCCAAGCTCTTTTACTGTAGGGTGTCCGACAATTTCATATTTTCTCTTTATATTGATATAGCAATCCTCAAAGATTTTCATAAGCTCACTGGGAATAAGCTCTCTGCCCAGCTCATCGCACTTTTTCTGAACCAGTTCGCTGAATTCGGGGTGCATCTGCTTAGGCATTTTGTAGCCGTAGTTGTTTGCCATTACGAAAGCTGCTCCGCCCTTTCCCGACTGGGAATTTATACGGATAATCGGCTCATACTGTCTGCCGACATCGGCAGGGTCTATAGGAAGGTACGGAATTTCCCAGTAATCGCTGTCTGTGGCTTTCATATATTCCATACCTTTGTTTATAGCGTCCTGATGAGAACCCGAAAAAGCTGTGAATACGAGTTCGCCTATATACGGTGTTCTTTCGTGAACCTTCATATTAGTACAACGCTCGTATATCTCCTTATATTTAGGAAGATTACTGAAATCCAGCTTAGGGTCTACTCCCTGTGTGAACATATTCAGACCTACGGTAACTATATCGAGGTTTCCTGTTCTCTCTCCGTTTCCGAACAGTGTTCCCTCTACACGCTCAGCACCTGCGAGTAATGCAAGCTCTGCTGCGGCTACGCCTGTTCCTCTGTCGTTGTGAGGGTGTATGCTTATGATAGCGGCTTCTCTGTCGGGCAGATGCTTTATAAAGTATTCAATCTGGTCGGCATATGTGTTAGGCGTACACATTTCAACCGTGTTGGGCAGATTCAGAATTACAGGGCTTTCTTTTGTAGAACCAAGCTCCTGCATAACTTTGTGGCATATATCGACTGCAAAATCCATTTCAGTACCGCTGAAACTTTCGGGAGAATATTCAAATCTTATATTGGTATCTCCCTCATACTTTTCGGTAAGCTCTTTTATTAATTTAGCACCCTGTACGGCTATGTCGATAATTCCTTCCTTATCCTTTTTGAATACAACCTTACGCTGTAATACAGATGTTGAATTATAGAAATGTACTATTACATTCTTAGCTCCCTCTATTGCTTCAAACGTTCTTCTTATCAGATGTTCCCTTGCCTGTACGAGTACCTGAATTGTAACGTCATCGGGAATATAGCCGCCTTCTATGAGCTTACGGCATATCTCGTATTCCGTTTCAGATGCGGACGGAAAACCTATTTCTATTTCCTTAAATCCCATATCGCACAAAAGCTTGAAAAACTCCAGCTTTTCCTGCAAATTCATCGGGTCAACCAACGACTGATTGCCGTCACGAAGGTCAACACTGCACCATACGGGAGCTTTGTCTATAACCTTATCAGGCCACTCCCTGTTTTTTATGTCTATCTGCTTAAACGGGATATACTTTTTAAATGAATCTTTCACTTTTCTTACCGCCTTTCAAAATTAAAAGTCCCTTTTCTCCATCAATGAAGAAAAGGGACGACAATATACGCTCTATTCATAATCAAAAGTACGCAATCAACGTGGTACCACCCTAATTCGGACAGATGAACTGTCCCTCAACAGACTTCCAGCAAAGTCCTGACTTATAACGTAGTCTCACGTTCTGCCCTAGAAATCTCAGGCAGACAACTCCGGGATGAGCTATACATACAGCCGCAGATACCGTCTTGCACCAACCGACAGCTCTCTGAAATCCGCTATTCTGCATCTTGTTCCCTTCAACGTCTTTAAATTATCAAGCATTGTACATATATTATATGCAAGCTTACGATATTTGTCAAGGCATTTGAAAATTTTAATCGAGAACATATACGCTTACGTCACGTCTGCCAAACTGTACGCATTCATCATATGTGAAGTAGAACACATCTACTATTGCAGAGCCGTCATACAAAGCACCGCCTGTGTCGATAGCTGTTGCATAGCCGTAAACAAATCCGTCATCTGCTACTATATAAAGTCTTGTTCCATAGGGGATAATATCGGGGTTTACTGCAACACCGCCTACGTAAACCTCATTTCCCGATGCTGTCAGCGAACCTGCGGGAGCATAATATGCTGTACCTGAGCCGTGATATACTGTTGAATAGGAAACTGCTGTTCCGTTTGCGTCATAGAAAACATTTCCGTTTGAAGATGTCTGAACTGAAGCTGATGTATTATCCTCTTCAGCATCATTTTTATCTTCGATTTCATCTTCACTTTTATTCTTTTCGGCTGACTTATTGCTGTCGGATTTTTCGGATTTTTTCTTTGTTCCTATAAGAACTACTTCGTTTACAGGCTCTTTTGTAACCTCATAGCTTACGCATTCTTCGGAAACTACCTCACCGTCTGAAATTTCCTGCTTTACTACAGATTTATACTCTCCGTTTACACCCTTTGTCTTTACCTTTGTTTTTCCCTCTGCAAGCTTATCAGAATATTCCTCTTCTGTTTCAAAAGGAATTTCTCCTGTAGAGGTTACGCTTTTGGAATTAATTCTTGTTATTTTTATCTGCATACCGTTTTTAACAAGGTCATACATTCCGCAGCTTACTGTATCATTTTTTCCAAGCTTTATATTGAGATATTCAAGTGTTTCCTTTACGTTTCCGAGAGGAACACTCTTATTTTCAGTTTTTCCGTCGGCTGTAATCTCAACCGTTCTGTATTCCGAAATTTTTACTGTCATATCTTTTTTAAGAACGGTTTTTTCATCAGGAAAAACAACATTGTTTTCTGTTACAGCTATTTTCTCATTTTTAAGAAGCTGTCCTACAGTACCGCCTGTAACTATATATTTACGCTTAGTGCCGTTGTCAACATATACAGGAAATGCTCTGATAACATTTACCGTAATTACACCGTCCTGCTCAAATGAAGATATTTTGTCATATTCGCTTACGGAAATATCGGCATTTTTCAGAATTTCGTCCGTATCAGACGTAATTGTGCCTACATTAAGAGTTTTTCCGTCAACATTTATAACGGCTGTTCTGTTGAGAGCGGCTACCGAAAATGCTGATGTCAGAAATATAACACTCATTAAAAGTATTAACATACCTCTTATAAAAACGGCTCTTGTTTTGTTTTCGCTCATGGTATTCATGATAAACATAATCTCTGAAACTCCCGTCATTTTTATTCTATCGCAATAAATGCAAAATGCTGACGATTGTCAGGCATAACTGCACCGATAATTCCGATGATTGCATTATACCAGTATTTCAGGATATGTCAAACAAAAACATATATAGTTTTTTGTGTATAATGACGGATTTTAGTGGATTTTTCCGCCATTTTGATTTTCTTTAATATCAAAAATTTGATTTTACGATATTCTTCACAGTGTATTATTCTTTAAAATATGTGCAAATTGTAAAAATCATATTACGTGCAAGTAACAAATATTACAAACTTGTTTCTAAAAATTTTAACCTAAATGGGCAAGAAGACCCCCGCCTTAGAGGCGGGGGGATGAATTGCCCGTCAGCCGTAAGGCTGACTTTTTCCTTGACTTACGGCTTTGTTTATGCTATGTTTGAGATAAAGAG
>ONBJ01000006.1 GCA_900316025.1 uncultured Eubacteriales bacterium | reverse complement strand
AGTATTATTCGTTGTTCAATGCTCCAAACACTTGGCTTAAGTCTTTATGCTCTTTTAAATTTGACAATTATTAGGTATTTTAAATTGTCGTTTACTATAATAAGTCAATTTGAAACAAATTTCGACCAATTTGTGTTAGATGGTGACGAGTTTATAGCAAACGATAAGAACGTTTTGTTTAGGGAAATGATGTCTGGGATTATTTTGGAAGATCCTGATAGTGCGATATGTAAATATGCAGAGCAGAAAAATCATATTATTATCAATGGAAATATGTTTACATGACAAGAACCAAAAACATTTATTCCTTATTTGAAATTCGTCAAGGGACAACATATCGGAGTGCAAGGCTCTGTCAGAACAGGCTCTAAGAAAGCCGGTAACAAATGGAAGCTTGGATTCAAACTATAGTGACGATTGTATGCTCGGTGCTGGCTTCGTCAGGATTTTGGGCATATATGTCGCACCGTTCGGAAAGAAACGATGTTAAAAGCGAAATGCTCACGGGTCTCGGACACGACAGAATTATATATCTTGGAATGAGCTATATAGAACGTGGATATATTACATCAGATGAATACGAGAACCTTTATGAGTATCTTTACAAACCGTACAGAAAAATGGGAGGAAACGGTTCTGCTGAAAGAATTATGAATGAAGTCAACAGGCTTCCCATACATATTTCAAAATACGGAGCAAGAGAGGAGCATAACAATGAGCAATAAAATTTATGACCGCCTTAAATGGACAGCACAGTATCTTCTCCCAGCAATCGGCACATTATATTTTGCCGTAGCAGGGATATGGGGGCTGCCTTATGGTGAACAGGTAGTAGGAACGATTACTGCTGTAGATACCTTCCTTGGGGTAGTGCTTGGCATAAGCTCCTACAAATATTATAAATGATTTCGGAGGTGTAGAGTATGTCGCCTTATGGAATGATAGTTGAGAAAAACGGTGATATTTCGGAATCTGAAAAGAATTACATAGTAAGCAGATTGTACGATATTTTTATCAAATATTTCAAGGAAAAAAGTTAAATAACTCTTGCTTAAAGGCTGACGGCGGTTTATAATTTTGTTAATCACTGTCAGCCTTTTATATTTCAGAAAGGGTTGACAAAATGGCGAAAATAGCAATATATGCAAGAAAATCCGTGTTCAGAGAAGACAGTATTTCGATAGAGTCACAGATTGAGCTTTGTAAATACGAAACAAGAGGAGAAGATTTTCTCGTTTACAAGGATAACGGCTACAGCGGAAAGAACACTGACCGACCTGATTTTCAAAAAATGATAGAAGACATAAAGTCAGGAATAATTTCCAAGGTGATAGTGTATAAACTCGACAGGGTAAGCAGAAGCGTTCTTGATTTTTCCGAACTTATGGATTTGTTTCAGAAATACAACGTTGATTTTGTATCGGCGACCGAACGCTTTGATACCTCAAGTCCTATGGGCAGGGCTATGCTGAATATTTGTATAGTGTTTGCACAGCTCGAAAGAGAAACCATACAGCAGCGAGTTACGGACGCTTATGCCAGCCGAAGTAAAAAAGGTCTTTATATGGGCGGAAAAATACCATACGGATACAAAAAAGTTCCGACTGTAATAGACGGGGTGAAAACTTCTATGTATGTTCAGAACGATGAAGAAGCTAAAGATGTCAGATTTATATATGCCCTTTATTCGGAGCCGTATGCAACTCTCGGGGACGTTCTCAGAAAGATGAAGGGCGAAGGGGTCATCAATAATAAAAGAGGAAAAATCTGGAGTACCGCCAGACTTTCCGAGTTAATGAGAAACCCCATATATACGACAAATGATATAAGCATGTATTATTTTTTCAGAGAACAGAAAAGCAATCTTATAAATCCGCCTGAACAATTTGATGGAAAGACAAGTTTATATTTATTCAGCGGAGATAACTGTTCAAGGAAAACTTGGGATTTATCGGGTCAGAACGTAGTTGTAGCACCGCATGAGGGCATAGTGTCGCCTGATATTTGGATAGCTTGCAGAAAAAAGCTTCTTTCAAACAGACAGCTTAAAACCTGTAAAGCTAAAAATTCGTTTCTTTCCGGAAAAGTAAAATGCGGATACTGTGGATACGCAATGGTCGTTCGTATGTCGCAAAGAAAAGACCATGAAATACGCTATCTGATTGACACAGGCTGGACAGAAATGCACTACTGCACACATAAGCTTCCTACAATTCATGCGGACGAGTTTGAGAAAACAATAGTTGACAGAATAAAACTTAAGCTTGACAATCTTGTTATAAGGTCGATGCTGCAAAACGACAAAAAAACAAATGAGGAAAAAATAAAAAAAATCAGAGCAAGAATTTGCAACATTGAAAACGAAATACAAACTCTTATATCTGCAATAACAAAAAACGAAGCCAATAAGATAACTCTCGATTATGTGAACAGTCGTATTAACCTTCTGCATAATGAAAAAACATCTCTAAACGATGAGATGGAAAAACTGGAAATTGAAGCAATCCGAAACAGCGGTACTGATTATAAAGTTTTAAGAGATGTTATGACAAAATGGAACGACCTCTCTTTCGACGATAAAAGAAGCGTGGTAGAATTGCTTATCAATAAAATTTTAGTATTTTCGGATAAAATAGAAATACAATGGAAATTATAGTTTGTTTGCTTCGGTTCGCCGAAACGCTGGTAATGAACTACTTCTCTTGCTCTCAAAAATTTGATGGGTTCTATGACATCAGGGTCATCGCAAAACCTTAAAATATTATCATAGGTTGTTCGGGCTTTCTGCTCTGCCGCAAGATTTTCGTGTAAATCAGTGATAGGGTCGCCCTTGCTTTGCATTGAAAAGGCATTGTAAGGTGCTCCGCTTGCACTTGTCGGATATATTCCTGTAGTGTGATCTACAAAATAATCCTGAAATCCCGCTTTTTCTATTTCCTCAGGTGTGAGGTTTTGTGTAAGCTGATATATAATCGTTCCTACCATTTCCAAATGTGCAAGTTCTTCAGTTCCGATATCTGTTAATACAGCTTTAAGTTCGGGATAGGGCATTGTATAACGCTGTGACAAATATCTTAGCGATGCACCAAGTTCACCGTCAGGTCCGCCATATTGAGAAGATATTATTTTAGCCATTTTTGCATTAGGACTCTTTATGCTTATTGGATACTGCAACTTTTTTTCATACTGCCACATTCTTATCACTGCTCCTCTTCTGTCTTTTTGATTTCCCACGGCCAGGGTGCTTTTATCCACTGCCATTTTCCTGTATTATCACTGTCGGAAGTAAGTGACCCGAATTTTTTCTCATACTCTTTTCTTAAATACTCCGCCCTTTCACGGTATTCATCTGCTTTTTCAAGTATTTCACTGTTATTCGGATGGGTATCAAGAAACAGTTCCAAATCTGCTGCAGCAAATTCTGCTGTAGATAATTTTCTCATTAATATTTCACGTTCTGTCATTTTCTGTCAGCACACTCCTTAAAAGGTTTGTTCAGAACAGGAAACATTGTTCCTGCTACAAAGCCTTGTTCTTTTGAATAGAGCTGGTCATCATTCTGAAAAGGAACATAAGCCATAGCTTCAGCTGCATCTTTCGGAATGGGGGAAATCCCGTTTTTTCTTTCTTTGAAGATATTATATATTTCGTCTGTCATTTACATGCTTCTCCTTTTGTTGTTCTTCCGTATTTTTATCACCCTAAGGCTTATCCTATAATATGCTTGGAAAGCATATGTTGTTAATATTTTTTACACATTTCTAAAAGATACGGGTTTATTATACGTTTATACCATAACAAAAAATTCCGCTGAATTTATAAAAACTCAGCGGAATTTTTTGAAGTTATGTTAAAAGAAGTGACTGTTGTTATCGTTTTTAATAATAAACTTTCTTATAAAGTTAAAATACAGAGTTATCAGCGAAGTAAAGGCATAGTCGAAAATTACAAAAACTGCGATACCAACTGCAAGGAACAGCAGCGGTAAGTTTAATCTTCCTATATTAAATTCATCGGAAGATATTCCTAATACTGCGACCGCACAGAAATAAAACAGACAGGCTGCTGCACAGAATATGAAAATTTTTACGGTTATCTGTAAAATACGATTTTTAATACGGCTTTCCGTTAATTGCTTGACTATAGGATAGTATCCGAAGAATGATGTATAGAGCAAGACCGCTTCCTTATCTGGTACTATAAGAAATGAAATCACGCTTACAGAGAAATATACACAAAGAGCATATTTATTTCCTGCTTCTATCACGGCAGACGCACACAATATTCCCGCAAGTGCTGGGGTTGAATAGGAAGAAAACGGAATTATAGATGAAATTATCAGAATTACTACAGAAGCCGCACTTATTATACCGCATAAGGCTATTCTGAAAACTTTTGTATTAGTACGCATAATATTAACAACAAGTTATCAGGTCGCCGCCCATACATTCACAGCAGGTATCAGCACAGCAAAGAGCCGTACAGATGTCACAGCTTGAACAGAAGCAGCCCGAATTGTCGGTTGGGGACTGACCCGGATTATAGCCGGCATACTGACCGTTACGTTCATTGTCCGTTCTTAAAAATGCTTCACGGTATTCGTTGTTTCCCGGTTCCATTTCATATGCACGTTTGAAATTTTCGTATGCCTGCTCTGTCCAGCCCTTTATGTGAAGTACCGTTCCTTTAAGGAAATACCATTCGGCATCTCTCATATGTGATGGTACTCCGCTAAGTATCTGATCTGCGTCGGCAATTCTTCCTTGCTGTATCATAATTCGCACATCGTTGTATTTTACGTTTCCCTGCGATTGATTGCTGTAGCCTGTATAACCTTGATATCCTGCATTGTTATGGCTGCCGTTTTCACGTCGGGTTCTTCTTATTTCATCGTATGCCTGATTGATTTCCTGCATTTTTTCCGTAGCCAAATCCGCAAGGGGATTGTCTGTATAATTATCAGGATGATATTTCTTTGCAAGTTTTTTATATGCTTTTGTTATTTCATCGTCTGAAGCGTAGGGTGATACACCTAAAATTTTATACGGATCACTCATATTTTTCTCTCCTGTTTATTTTACGGAAATTTTTTCGGATTTTTCTTTTTTATCAAAAATAATTTTTTTCTGCATTTGTCCAAGTCCCATATTTATTATGTTGTCACACACTTCACGGAAGCTTTTTATCTCCATAAGGCTGTATGCCGAAGATACTCTTGCTGTCACGGAATTTATGACCTTGTTAATATACAGGGATTTTTCTTTATCGGAAAGCTGACTGTTTTTCAATGTAATCACAAACGGATTGAAGCTGTTGCTTTTCATATCCTTTTCATAATCATCGGCGGCATCCATAAGATACACCCATTTACCCAGAAAATAACCGAATTCTCCGAAAATAAGCTTTTCGTTTTCGGTTTCTGCCAGCATAAGCATAAGCTTTTTCAGCATCACGGCAGTAGGCTCGGCTGCCTCGTCAGCTGACGGACTGTCAGATTGTTCGGCAAGCTTCTGAGATATATTTAACTGTCTTACCGCATCGGTTACTTCGGGATAATTTTTTTCAGCTTTTTTCAGCGGTATTTTAAAAAAGAGTTTAAAGAAGCGTGCCGCTGTTGCCTTGAACAGTCCGCTGTCGCTTATTGTATCCTCAAGCTTGTAGTAGGCTGAAGCTACCGTGACCGCTGCTGCAAGACTTAACTGGCTGTTTCCGCTTTTGCAGTAAATACATTTTTTCAGAGGATTGAATACGCAGTGCTTTTTATATACACTTTCACATTCTCCTCTAAGTCCCATAGCCAATATTGAATAACAGGTGCAGTCATAACTAAGTGCAAGCCTTGTAAATATTCCGTATTCCTCACCAAGTCTTTTGCAAAGACCGCAGTAAACACTTTTGTACAGCTCAAAATCCTTTATCATAAGATACGGCTTGTACGGCTGTAAATATCCGAACATACTACACCTCTTAATACGCTTTAAAATATATTTTACTGTTTTTTATGCCTGTATTAATTAATTTATTGTAAATTTTCTTACAATATAATTAAAATATTTCAATTTCTGCATAAAATCATGTATTTGGCACAGACTGAAAAAGAGGCGATTGCAGCTCCCTGCGGACTTTAGTCCGCAGGCAATTAAAACGGCTTGCCGTTTTAATCATCAAAAGACATAGTCTTTTGATGGCTGCAATCGCCTCAGTGAAGCCATCGGCTTCGTGATGATGCACGGTTATATTATTCTATAATGATTTCTCCGTCCGTATTTCCTGCCAGACCTGCTGCATTGGCTTCATCTGTATCGAGGTGTGCTGCGGGAGCAAAGTTGGGACTTACTCTTATTACAACATCTCCGAATACCAAAGCTCTTCCTGTTCCGTTTATTTTCAGAGAAACTATCTGCTTGTCCTGTACTCCGAACTCCTCAGCGGTTTTGGGGTCAAGATGGATATGTCTTTTAGCTGCTATAACACCCTTGCTTATCTCGACCTCACCCTTGGGGCCTATGAGCTTGCAGCCGGGAGTGCCTTCGATGTCACCTGACTCTCTTACGGGAGCAGCAATACCTATTTTTCTTGCGTCTGAAAGCGAAAGCTCAACCTGACTGTCCTTTCTTACTGGTCCGAGAATTGTCATTTTGAATTCACCTTTTGCTCCTACTACCGTTACCTTTTCCTCACAGGCAAACTGTCCGGGCTGTGACAAATCCTTTTTCTTTGTAAGCTCTGCACCCTCTCCGAAGAGCTTTTCAAGCACTTCCTGCGAAACGTGAAGATGTCTTGCCGAGGTTTCAACCATTACTGTTTTACTCATTGTTAAATACCACCATTCAAAAATATAATTTTAAAATTCAAGCATATACAGCTTTTAGACTATATTTTACAACTTTACAAATTTAAATTCAACCTTTTTGGCAAATTTATTGAATTATTACAGTATAAGTTCTGCAAAAATCAGATTTTATTTTTGCAACTAATCAGAAAAACTTAAAAACAGTTCACAAAAAGTATAAAAGTGCTGTATGATTATTGAAATAAACAGAAAAAATGATATACTTGATGTGATATTTTATTCACTGATAACTATAAACGGAGGGTTATATCTATGACAGACGATATAGAAAAAATGATTGCATATCTTACCGAATTTTACGAGAGTGCAGGTTTTTGTGATTTTTACAATAACGTACTGATAAATATGTCAGAAGAAGAAATATGCAGTCTTTATAAGGAAACTTATAACTGTGCGGAAGAAATACAGTAAAATGAACTTTAGGGCATAAACTGTTGCTTTAAAGCTCTTTTTGATATATAATAATCCCGAAAAGCAAAAATTTTTAATTTATGTATCGGTTGCCGAATAAATTTTGCTTGAGGATAAAACGGAGGGATTTGTCATTATGTCGGATAGGGGCTTTAAATTTTCAGTTATTATGCCCGTTTTTAATGTTGAAAAATATATACGTAAATCTGTTGACAGTGTTCTTGAACAAACCTATAGGAATATTGAGGTCTTGCTTGTAGATGACGGCTCAACGGACAGTTGTCCCGAAATCTGCGATGATTATGCAGTGCGTGACAGCAGAGTGAAAGTAATACATAAAGAAAACGGCGGTCTTTCCGATGCAAGAAATTTCGGGATAGATGCGGCAAGTGGGGATTATATCGTATTTCTTGACAGCGATGATTACTGGTCATCTGATACCGCACTGGAAAAGGCTGCCGAAAAACTCGAAAAAGAAGAAAGCGATGTTATGCTGTTTTTTTTCAAATACCTTTTTGAGGACGAAAATAACAGAATAGCGGAATATAACATCAGCTTTGAAACGCTGGAAATAAACAGGGAAAACAAGAAAACTCAGCTTACCGATTTGATAAAAAACAATATATATATATCTTCTGCGTGGGCAAAAATTATAAAGCGTCAGCTTTTCAGGGATAATGACCTTTATTTTGTAAAGGGAGTTTATTCCGAAGATATA
This sequence comes from uncultured Eubacteriales bacterium, assembly GCA_900316025.1. Lineage (GTDB taxonomy): Bacteria > Bacillota > Clostridia > Oscillospirales > Acutalibacteraceae > CAG-964. The sequence continues at coordinate 65,695 of ONBJ01000006.1, read as the reverse complement.
GAGTGGAGTGCAAGGCTTATGATGTGTGCAAAGTCCTTTTCGGTTCTGAACGAAAGCTTCTATATATACATACAGCGTGGTACATCTATAGCACACAGTCTGAGAAGAAAAAATATAGTCGATGCTAAAAACAACGTTATGAAAGCTCTTGCTATGGCTGATACTATGGACGAAGAACTCAGAGAACCTTTCCTGAACTATATCGCATATCAGTATATAACCGTACTGAATGTTTCCTGCGTATGTAAGGACGATATAAGAGATGAAATCAGGGATATGAAAAACTATACCTATCTGCTTGACTATCACTGGAATCCAAAGGTCAGGAAAATATATATGTTCAATAAAATTTTCGGTTTCAACATAATGATGAAGCTTCTCAGCTTCTATATAAGAAAGGTAAGGTGAGCAAAAATTTATGATAGATTTAACAGTTTTTACACCTGCCTATAACAGAGCTGATTTGCTGCCTAGATTATACGGCTCGCTTAAAAAGCAAACTTCAAAAAACTTCAAGTGGCTTATCATAGATGACGGTTCTACAGACAATACAGCAGAGCTTGTACAGGAATGGAAAAATAAAACTTCCGATTTTGAAATAAATTATGTATATAAGGAAAACGGCGGTCTGCATACTGCCTACAACGAGGCTATAGCAAGACTGGATACCGAGCTTGCTGTATGTATAGATTCCGATGACTATATGCCCGATGACGCAGTACAGCTTATAACCGACTTCTGGCAACAAAACGGAAATGATGAGTTCGGCGGTATAACTGGTCTTGATATGCGTGAAAACGGTGATATAATCGGCGGTCTTTTGCCTGAACGGAAAACAATTAATCTTATAGGTCTGCTTACAGAAAAATACAACATACCAAATGCCGACAGAAAGCACGTTGTCCGAAGTGAACTCTATAAAAGTGTCGCTCCTATGACTGTATACGAAAACGAAAAGAATTTCAATCCGCACTATATGCACTTGCAGATAAGTATGAAGTATGATTTTCTCGTTCTCAACAAGCCGCTTTGCGTTGTAGAATATCAGGACGGCGGTATGACAAACAATATGATAAGACAGTATTACAGCAGTCCCAACAGCTTTGCCCAAATCAGACGGCTTTATCTTTCTTTTGAGGATACGCCTTTTATGTTCAAGTTCAGAAACAGTGTACATTATGTATCAAGCTGCATACTTTCAAAACAGAAGAATATCATAAAAAATACTCCTGCAAAGATTTATGCCGTTATAGCATTTATACCCGGTTTTCTGTTAAGCAGATACATAAAATATAAGTATAACAAAATGTACAGCAATAAATAAATCTGCACAGCCTGAGCTTATTCAGGCTTTCTTCTTTTATCTCAGGTATGGGCGATTGCAGACTGCGGCATTTACGCCGCATAATTCAAGGCTTTGCCTTGAATTTGTAAAAAGCGAATGCTTTTTACGTCTGCAATCGCAGCTCAGCCGGGCTTGACGATAAAACCTTAAAATAATATAATATACATTGGATTTTATATGTTCGGGGGAGAATATATGAGTTTGGATTATAAAAAAATTTTTTCGTATGTAATTTCAGGTATTATGCTATGTACAATGACTGTTTATGAAGCTTCCTGTGCAGACTGGAGCAGCTTCAGGGGAAATCCCGAGAACAATGCCGCAGTATCCTGCAAAACTCCCAAAAATGCTGATGAAGCTGTTATGTACTGGTCTTTAAAAAAGGGAGAGAGCTTTGAAAGCAGCTCCATAGGTTCACCGATTATAGCCGACGACTGCATTATATTCTGCAACGGAAACACACTGTATAAGGCTGACAGATATACGGGAAAAATTCTGGCTCAGAATGAGATGTATACAAATTCGAGCTATAATATTATTTCTCCTACATACGCAGACGGAATGATTTATGTAGGACTTTCAAATGCAACAATACAGGCATTTAATGCTGATACACTGGAATCAGTATGGATTTACAGGGACGGGCTTGGCGGTCAGTCCAACAGCCCGATAGTATACAGTAACGGATATATATATACAGGCTTCTGGAATACGGAAACCTCAGACGCAAACTATGTTTGTATATCCGTTTCTGATGACAACCCCGAAAGCGGTTATGAAGAGAAAACAGCAGTATGGAAATATACCCGAAAAGGCGGTTTTTACTGGTCGGGAGCATATGTTAATGACAACTTCGCTCTGGTAGGAACCTGTGACGGTGAACAGGGCTTTAAATCGGAAACATCAAGCCTGATTTCATTTAATCCGCTTACAGGAGATATTATAGACAGTATAGACAATCTTAACGGAGATATATGCTCCTCTGTGGTTTATGATAAATACGGAACTGACAGATATTACTTTACCTCCAAAGGCGGAAGTTTTTATAGTATCGAGGTTAATTCTGACGGTACGTTCAGAAAATCGGACAGCGGCGAAAAAGGATATGCTTTGAAATCAATAAATCTGCAAAATATGAATATGCAGGAAAAATCAATGAGTACTTCAACACCTGTTATATACAACGGACGTGCATATGTCGGAGTATGCGGAAGCTCACAGTTTAAAATGTACAGCGGACACTGCATTTCAGTTATTGACCTTGAAAGTATGCGTATAGCATACAATGTTCCTACTAAAGGTTATCCTCAGGTCAGCGGACTTCTCAGCACTGCCTATACTGACAGTGACGGTTATGCGTACATATATTTCGTAGATAACTACATTCCCGGACAGGTAAGGGTTATAAGAGATAAAAAAGGTTTAAATCACGCAGCGGACGGAGTTAAGGAAAGCTATATGTCTGCAGGAAAATATACTACAGTGGAAAATTGTGCTCCCGTACTTTTTACACCGTCAGGTGAAGAAGCTCAGTATGCTATAAGCAGTCCTATAGCCGATGAAGAGGGAACATTATATTTTAAAAATGATTCATCAAATATAATAGCTGTCGGAAGCAGTATAGAAAATATTGAGGTTGTAAAACAGCCTGATAAGCTCGTATACAGAGAGGGCGAAATTTTTGACAAAAACGGTATAAAAGTTATTGCAAAACTTAAAAACGGTCTTTCAAGAGATATTACGGATTACGTAAAAATTTCCGATGAAGAGCTTTCTGTTTATGATACGGACGTAACATTAAGTTATGATGTTGTAAGATACCACGATGTTTTTGATGCTGAAAACGGCAATCAGTGCGGAGTGGAAGTTTCTCCTTATTCTGCGTATGTTGATATTACTGTAATATCGGAAGAGGCATATGCCTCAGCAGAAGCGGTTTGTCAGCTTATTGACGGTATAGGCGATGTTTCTCTCGGAAGCGGAAAATCAATACAGCTTGCAAGACTTTCATATGACGGTCTTGACGCTCAGTTAAAGGAGCTTGTCAATAATTACGATACTTTGGTAAATGCTGAAAAGGAGTATTCCTTGCTTTACAGCGTATGTGAAAAAATAAGAAGTATAGGAGAGGTAACAGCCGAAAGCCGAAATCTTATAAATACTGCAAGAGAAAGCTATGAAAACCTTACCGAAACGCAAAAAAGTAAAATAACAAACTACTGCGACCTTGAAGTAGCAGAGCGTTTGTTTGCTGAGCTTTCGGAAAATGTTACCGAAACTGAAAAGCCGTCAGAACATACAACAGTATCCGCAACAGAAAATTATTCGGAGAAAAACGGTACTTTACCCTCGGCTGAATTTTCCACTGATAAACAAAACAGTTATAATTCCGAAAATCAGTCATCGTCAGGAAAAATCTATGTTGATACGGGAAACGACGCTTTTTCGGCAATATGTACGGCTGGTACTGTTCTTTTGTCTGCGGTGATTTTTTCATCTGTACTTTCTGCAAGAAGAAAACGTTTACGATAATTACTGCGATAATATCACTAATCTGGAGCGAACACAGCGGCGATTGCAGCCGTTCAAAAGCATTCGCTTTTGAACGCTTCGGGATTTTTCCGAAGCCTTAATGCAGCTTTGCTGCATTAAGGGCTGCAATCGCCGCACCTGAGCGTAGACGGAGGTCGGTTATGAATTTTTTTAAAAAGCTTTCGGTAAAGCTGATACCTGTTTTTCTGCTTGCATTATGTACAGTAAGCGGAATATGGGGTATAAGTGTTCAGAAAACGCAGATACCACAGGAATTTATTTCTGACAAAAGCAGCTATTCTCAAAAAAGAGATGATAACCCTGAAACAGATACTGCCGATTTTACGCTAAAAAAAGCACACACTTCTGAAAACAGCATAAATGAAAAGAATACTAATCAGTCGGATAAAAAAGAAAAATCAGCAAAAAACGAAAAAAAAGCTTCTGAACCAAGCACAGAAGCTTCAGATAAAGAGCTTTCATCAGAAAGTGCAGAACGAAGTATAATAAATTATTTTGCACGGCAGAACGTAATTACTTCCGAAAGCGGAACATATTCGGGATTACAGGAAAATATAAATTTTTCTCACGAAACAAAAGAAATCAATCAAAAAACGGAAGCTGTCTATTTCACAACAACTATAAAGGATAAGGAAACAGTCAAAAGTAAAAGCTACAGATTTGAAATACATCATATCAACAATGAGCTTAAAGTAAGAAAAGAAAGCATAAGCATAAACGATGGAAAAGCTGAGCAGTTCAAAGGAAAGGTTCTGCTTGAAGAGGGAAAGAACAGTATACGGGTTTATGCGGAATATACTGACAAAAGCGGCAAAAAGATTTCAGTTCACAGCGACTACACAGTATATGTAAATCTCGGAGATATTGTCATTGTTACAACGCTTAAAAACGGAAGTTCGGTAAATGAAAATCAGATAAGCTTTGAGGCATACGCACTTCTTGACAGTCAACGCTTTTCGGTATCGGCAGACTGCAACGGAAAAGCTATCGAACCAATATCAGGAAAATATATTGCAGTGCTTTCAAGCGGCGACAACAAAATAAATATCCTTGCACAAAAGAACGGCAAAATCAAGACAGAGGAATTTCTTATAAAATGCAGTGCGGGCGGAGAACTCGGAATATATACAGACCTTAAAAATTCCGAAGTAAACGAAAGTCAGTACAGCTTTACGGCAAAGGTTCTGAACGGTACGGAAAATGCAAGAATTTCCGTAGTACTGAACGGAAAAACAATAATTTCAGATAATCAGATTTACACCGTAAATCTTAATATCGGGATAAACAGTATACGCATAAAAGTTTCCGACAGCTCAGAAAACGGAGAAAAAAAAGTAATAAATGAAGTCTATGAGGTCAGATATGTACCATTATCTACTTCTGAAACAGCACCTAAGCTTTCATACTGCAACGTAAGCGATGGTATAAACGTAAAAGGCAATACCTTCACGCTGAATATAAAACCCGAAGATTTTAACGGAAACAGAATTTATTACGATAAAATAAAAGTTTCCTTGAACGGAACAGTTTATCCGTATTCGTGGGTATCGGAATATACAAGCTATATTCTTTATCTTAACAGCGGAGCAAATACTCTCAACATAAGAATATATGACAATGACGGACGATACTCCGATTATATGTATACCATAAACTGCACATATGCGGCTGACGGCGAAAAAATCGGATTGTTTACGCTGAATATAGATGCAAACGTTCTTGGAATAGGCGATATTGTCAAAAACGCCTCCGTTGATATAAGGCAGGGTGAAAATACCGCAGGTGCGGTTGTACGCTTTCTTGAGGAAAACGGATACGGATTTTCAAACGGAGGAAGTATTGAACAGGGCTTTTATCTTTCGGAAATATCAAAGCAGGGAATAGCCGCAAATGTAAATATTCCTGCCGAATTGAGAAGGCTTATAGATAATGACCGTCTTGTCTGGACAAACCAAAGCAGTACCGACAGTATAGGAGAAAGCGATTACTGTCAGGGTTCGGGCTGGATGTTCAGCGTAAACGATATATTTTCAGGCACAAGCCTTTCGGACGTAATTCTCAATAACGGAGATATTTTAAAATTAAGATTTACTCTTGCATACGGAAAGGATATAGGAGGATATGCGGTATCTTCAGACGGTACAAGACAAAACTATGAGAAAATATGGTGAATTTATTATAAAATATTTTAAAATTCCGTTGACTGTGCTTCTTGGTCTTTCAATAGCTTTCCATAGTGTTATTTTATCGGCAGCAGTCCATAAAAATTATGACAACAACGAAATAAAAAGCTCGATTGAAGGTATAATCGAATGGAAGAAAAGCAGTATTAAATCAAGCGGTTCAGATGATATTCTGTTCAGCAGCGAATTTTTGAAATCGGCAGGAACTACCGACTTTGACTGGTATGCAATAGCTTTAGGCAGAACAGGTATTGAGGACGATTATTTTTCGGGAATATCTGTACTGAAAAATAAAATAAAAAATAATTTCTTTGAAAGCGGCAAAAGAAAAAAAGGTATAAAGGCAACAGATTTTCAGCGTACAGTTCTTGCACTGCTTTCACTGGGAGGAAATCCCTGTGACGAGGATATAAAGCTTATTGACAAAGGATTATGCGATTTTTCAATGCAGGAGCTTGGCAGACAAGGCGTAAACGGCTATATATGGGAGCTTATTGCCCTTGACAGTATGAATTACAAAATTCCCGAAAGCTCAGAACTTACAAGAAAGGCAATAATAACCGAAATATTGAAGTATCAGCGTTCGGACGGTGCTTTCGGACTGAAAAAGGGAGAGTTTGACGTTGATATTACCGCTATGGCTTTGCAGGCACTTTCACCTTATCAAAGCTTTGAAGATAAATACATCGTTTTATCTGCCGATAACCGGAAATTAAACATTACCGTCAGACAGTCGGTAGATAAAGCTGTCAGCATTCTATCTGAAAATCAGATGTCAGACGGAAGCTTCGGTTCTTACGATATAAGCACCTGTGAAAGTACCGCTCAGGTTATTACGGCTCTCTGTGCGTTGAAAATAAATCCGCTGTCAGACAGCCGCTTTATAAAAAACGGCAATACAGCTCTTGACGGTATTATGCAGTACAGAATGAATGACGGCGGTTTTTCCCATAAATCTGAAAAAAACTCATCATCGGACAGTAAATCAGGTGAACAGGCTATGACGGCTCTTTGTGCTTTGTACAGACTTGAAAACGGAATGCGGTTTATTTATGATATTAGCAAAACGGAAAATAAAAACAATACTTCTTTTCTTGATGAAAGTATTTACAATACGGAAAGCGGAAACGGATTTGTTATGAATATTTTCAGTAAGAAATCAGGTGAAATTCATATTATTTTCAGCAAAAGCGATTTTGAAGAATATAATTCAATTCCTGATACACCTACAACCGAAAATTATGAAGCTGTAGTAAGACTTTATGAGAAAATCAGAAACGCTGAAAACAAAAACGATTATCCCGAAAGCCTTGAAGCTGAACTGAAAATAAAAAAGGATACCATAGAAAACATTCAGAACGAAATAGACAGTATAAACGCTGCCGTTGCGGATAACATTTATCAGAAAGATGAACTGACACCTGATGACGCTCGGATTATAGATGATATTTTAAAAAGAACAGAGAAGCTCAGCGACTACGATAGAAAACAAATTCTTAATATAGACAGTCTGCTTATTTACCGTGAGGAATTAACTTATCAAAGACGTTCAAAAATCATTTACGCTGTAACTGTAGCAGCGGTAATTTTACTTGCAGTATACCTGATTTTCAGGCATTTCAAAAGAAAAAGGCTTGATTGAATTTTATGCCGTTCATACTTTGCTTACGGCTTTGCGTGGCGATTGCAGACTCCTGCGAAATTTTTCGCAGGAATTTTAAGAGCTTTGCTCTTAAAATATAAAAAACTTTGTTTTTTATGTCTGCAATCGCCCTGCCTGAGCTGTACAGCCATACTTGAAAAATTTAGTTGTTATCGGAGAATTTATTATGTCAGACAAAGTACAGTCAATATTGAACGAAGTAAAAAAGGCGGTTATCGGAAAAGATGATATTATAGAAAAGGTTCTTGCGGCTATTCTTTCGGGAGGGCATATACTTCTGGAGGACGTACCAGGAGTAGGAAAAACAACTCTTGCACTTTCCTTTGGCAGTGCTTTGGGACTTGACTGTAAGCGTGTGCAGTTTACGTCCGACACAATGCCTTCGGATATAACGGGATTTTCGGTATACAGCAAATCAAGCGGAAAGCTTGAATATCAGCAGGGCTGCGTAATGACAAACCTTCTTCTTGCCGATGAAATAAACCGAACCTCAAGCAAAACGCAGAGTGCCTTGCTTGAGGTTATGGAAGAAAAACAGGTAACTGTTGACGGTATAACACATAAGCTTCCGTCACCGTTTATTGTGATAGCTACGCAAAATCCTACAGGCTCGGCTGGAACACAGCTTCTGCCTAATTCACAGCTCGACAGGTTTATGATAAGACTGAAAATGGGTTATCCCGAATTTGAAAGTCAGGTAAATATACTGAAAGAATACAGCGTGGAAAATAACTCAGTCGATGTTCGTTCCGTGACGGATAAAACTGAGCTTATCAAGCTTCAGAATGAAGCCGACAGTGTTTTTATTGATGACAGCATATATGAGTATATCGTAAGACTTGCCGATGAAACAAGAAACAACTCATTTATAGAGCTTGGCATAAGTCCCAGAGGAGCTATAGCGGTATGTAGAATGGCAAAATCTCAGGCTTACATAAGCGGCAGGGATTACGTTATCCCTGAGGATATAGCCGAAATTTTTGCCGATACCACTACTCACCGCATAATTTTAAGCAGAAAAGCACGTCTTTCCGATAAAAAAGCGTCAGAAATATTAAGCGATATTCTGAAAAATACACAACCGCCCTCTATGTCAAAAAAAGGAACTGATTTTTAATGCTGTCATTATGGTTTGTATGGTCGGCAGTGCTTATTGCTTTGCTGATTTCGGGGATTTTTACCGAAAATTCCGTACTTATTTTTATAACCGCCGTATTTGTTGTTTATGCTTTGCTGTCTGTCATAATCAACAGAACGGTAAAGCATAAAATTTCCGTAACGTTTTCATTTCCCGATAACGCACAAAAAAATACAGATATTAACGGAAAGGTTATTCTTCATAATAACAGCAGATTTCTTTTGTACGGAGCGGCTGATATTTATATAAAAATACAGAATAAACTTACAGGTGAAGCTGTAAGCCGTAAAATAAAATTATCGTCTGCTCCAAAAGGAGTTTCAAAGGCGGATTTATGTATTAAAAGCCGTAACTGCGGAATGATTTCCGTAAGTGTTGAAAATGTCAGGCTGTATGACTTTACAGGACTTACTTTCAAAACAGTAGGGCTTGAATCAATATGTGAAATACCCGTACTTCCCGATTTGAACGATATTCATACAAAGGTTGAAATAAAAAGTATTTCAGAATGCTGTGACGGCGATTATACCTCATACTCACCTTATTTCAGCGGAAACAATATGAGTGAGATTTTCGAGCTTTGCGAATACTCCGAGGGTGACAGTCTGAAATCTGTAAATCATAAGCTTAGTGCCAAGCGTAACAGGCTTATAGTAAAAAAAGGAAGTCTGCCTACAGAAAATTCCCTGCTTATTGTTTTTGACAATATATCGGATAGTTCGGAAAACAATCCCGATTTAATATCACATATGGCTGAGATTTTTATATCACTAAGTCAGGATTTGACCGAAAAAAATATTGCTCATACTGCTTTATGGATTTCTGAAAACGGAAATTTTATCGAAAGTGAAAAAACAGAAAATTATGATGACAGTTTATTGCTCGTAAACAGAATTTTAAGTGCAGGATTTGTAAAATCAGATGTTTCTGTATTAAATATGATAAATGATGAAGCACTCAGTTATTCAGCCGTGATTTTTGTTACTTGCAGAAAAAATTTACCGTTGAATGATGAGCTTTTTACGGTTATAAATGTAAATGCAGAGCGGAGTGATAAAGGTGAAAAAAACTAATGAATGTACAGGTCTTACTGCTTCATCGGTTCAGATAAACGCTGAATACAATTTGTTCAGTGCTGTTAGGTATGCTGTTATCTCCATACTTTTTACCTTTGGGTTCATAATAACTGCGGCAAAAATCAGCGGTACTGAATGTACCCTATGGGTAACGGCAGTAACTGCGGTTTTACTCTCGTTTGCGGTATTTTTTATAAGGCTTGCGAAAAAAATACGCAGTTTGTATTTTCTTTTACCTGTAATCTTTATTATATTTTTATTTTTGTTTTTTAAAGAAGATATAAACAAAGGATTTATCGGAGTATATAACGGATTTGTCAAAGGCATAAGCTGTTCGGACGGAATTATTCTTTTTAAACTTTATGCTGAAAATATATCAGTCCGTAATATTACCTTGTTTTTTGAAGTCGTATGTTCGGCTGTATGCCTTATAATTTCGGTATGTATTATTTCGGGCGATGTTTTTGTTCCTCTTTTTATGCTGTTTTGTGTAACCGTTTTTGGTATACATACTGAAAATACTTCCGCTTTTGGAATTGTCTTAATGATGTCGGCATCTTTATCTTTAACTTTAAAGTCTTTGAAAGCAAAAAAATCGGAAAGTGAAAATAAAGCTTCACTTTCCGTCAGACTCGTTATTATATCGCTTCTGCTGCTGACTTTATCTGTAAGTGTATATTTTTTCAATACTTCAAAAAATAATCTTTCTTTGCAGATAAAAGAAAATACGTTCAAAAAGACTGATACTTTCAGATACGGTGAAGATAATGCTTTGCCTTGCGGTGATTTTTCAAAAATAAACAGAATTTCATCAGATAAAAAAGAAATGCTCAGGGTAGTTATGAGCAAACCGCAGTCTTATTATCTGAGAGGATTTGTCGGCGGAGATTATTCTGTAAAAGGCTGGAAAAGTCCTGAATATAAAAAGCTTTACGATTATTCCGATATGTTTTATGTTCTTCATCAGAATAATTTTTACGGACACTCTCAGATTTCACTGCTTTGCAGCAATCTGTACAGCATATCCGGCGACAACAGAATAATTGTTAAAAATATCGGAGCGTGCAGAAAATATATCTATGCTCCTTATGAAACTGATACTCAAAAAAGCTTTCTTTCTTATAACAACCGCCTTGATGACTGCGGTATATTATCGGACGGCTTTTTCGGAGAAAAAAATTATACATACTTTGCGTATGACAATAAAGTTAAAAATTACGGTTCTCTTGAAAATGCACTCTATACCGAAAATTACGAAAATAAATATTCTGATTATCTGAAAAGTGAAGCACATTACAGGAATTTCGTTTACAAAAATTATCTTGATATACCCGAAGCTGCAGAAAATGTTATAAAATCAGTCTTGGGAAGCTATGAAAAAAGTGAGCGTATATCATACACTACAGCAAAACTTAATATTCTGAATGTATTAAGCAAAAACGAATATTCCGATGAAGTAAATTATAAGTGTACAGGCAATACGGATATTGTATCAGAGTTTTTGCAGGAAACAAAAATCGGAAACAGCGTACATTTTGCGTCAGCGGCGGCACTTATGCTCAGATATTACGGAATACCTTCAAGATATGCAGAGGGCTATGCCATAACTCCCGATGATACCGAAAATGTGAGAAGCAATACCGAAATTATCATTACTGACGATAACGCTCATATGTGGGCTGAATATTACTGTGACGGTATAGGCTGGCTTCCGTTTGAAACTGTTCCGAAATATATCGGAATTATGCAGGACGAAATCAATACCGATTTTAAGACCTCCGTCAGTTCTTCGGAAAAAAGCGTAAGTTCCTCCGAAAAGTCCAAATCGGACAGCACAAAGACAGATGATACCGAAAACAGCTATTCTCAGCCTGATAACCGTACAGATACGCTTTTTTATGTTGTTTGTGGTATTATTTCAGCCGCTTTGATAATTTCGGCTTTGTCAATAATTTTTATCCTTAACAGAAGAAGAAAGGCTCTTTTTAAGCAGCTTCGTAATTTTCAAAACAAGGACAATAATATTGCAGCCGTAAGCCTTTTCAAATATTCAACAGATTTGCTTGAAATTACAGGCTGTATTGAAAGTTCCGACAATATATATCTTGCCGAAAGTCATTCCGTAAAGAAACTTACCGAGTATTACGGAGATACATACACAAAGGCTTATGCGGTATTTTTAAAAGCAAGATTCAGCAGACATAAAATATCAGATGACGAAAAAATTTGTGTTGAAATTTTCAAGAATGAAACCGTAACAAGCATTAAAAACAGCAGAAGCAGACTACAAAGGTTCAGTGATAAATATATAAGCTTTCTTTACATATGAAATTCGGGCATTTCCGAAATAAAATAACTGTGTCGCCTACAGAAATTATAAATCCTGCTGTTTTAAGACAACAATTCCGTTTCGGTATTCTTCGCCGCAAGGTTTTATGTTTCGGGTAAATGTATAGTATATATCACCAGAACTTAATTCCAAATCAAGAAAAGCCTTTTCGGAAGATGACAGATTTTCCGTTCTGCTTATCTTTGTCACAAGAGGAGCAAGCTTTTTCTGTTTTACACAGCTTAGTATTTCAGCTCCTCTTGAATTAAATCCCAGAACCCGTATGTACGGAGCATACTTATTCATATAATCCTTTTTTATATCCAGCAGACAGGCAAGAAGTATACGTTTTATACGTGCATATGTATAGCGTTTTGACTTTGTACGTTCTATGATTTCCTCAAGTGAAGCTGAGTTCATTACGGCAGTCTTTATTCTGTTTTCAAGTCCTTCGTTTACATCGGCAATATCGGCAATATCATCTGAGGACATCTGACGCAGTTTAAGTATAAAGCCTCTTTCATTGTCTGACAGAAATGCGGTATTTCCTTTTTGAATTTCAGAAAGAAATATATCGGTACAGTTTTCAGGAATGTATTTTGTAAAGCTTTTATTTTCGTATATAAGCTTTCTTATTGAAGCTGCACTGGCAAATTCTGAGCTTGCATATGTATCGTTGTAAGCGTCACCAATCCTTCTGAACGTAACAGGCTTTATCTGTGAACCCGTATGTATCAGGGCTTTTATATATTCAATCCCAAGTATATTGTTGGGTTCGCTCATAAGCGGAGAAAGTGACGGGTTCATTATTTTCATTGTATTTGTAAGTGCGGACGGATAGCTTATGCCTGTTGTTATCTGTTCCCTGAGCTTTGTCTGAAAATTATCGGATATTATCAGGCGGGATAATTCATTCAGAAGGCTTATATCTCCGCATTCACTTCCGAAAGCAAGGCAGTCAACGCAGTTCATAGCGTTTACTACAGCCGTTCCGTTTTCGGCAAACTGCTGTGCATTTGATACCGCAAAGGGTAGGTGAAGCTCTGTTACAAGGTCAACACCGTTTTTCAGTGCCATCAGTGTTCTTATATGCTTAGGAAAAATTGCGGGTTCACCTCTCTGCACGAAGTTTCCGCTCATAACTGCCGTGATATGGGTTGCACCGTGTTCACGGCACTTTTCAACAAGATAAGCGTGACCGTTATGAAATGGATTAAATTCGCTTATAATCGCATAGTTTTTCAATTTTATCACCTCTGAAATTTTTGAAAAAGGTTGAATTTATCTACGGTTTGTATTATTATATAATACGTTGGTTCGTTTTACAACAAGCTTTCCCTGACTGTGAAATGGGTAAACGGACAAAAATAAAAAATTTATAAGTAAAGGAAGAATGTACATTGATGATTTTGGTAATAAACGCAGGAAGCTCATCTTTGAAGTATCAGCTTTTTGATATGGAAAACGAGAGCGTTCTCTGTAAGGGCAACTGCGAAAGAATTGGACTGGATAAAAGCTTCATCGGTCACAAGACAAGTGACGGAAAGAAAATCCAGAAGGAAGTCGCTATGAGTGACCATAAGGAAGCATTTATGCAGGTAAATGCAATGCTGACTGACGCTGAGTACGGCGTTATCAAGAGTACCGACGAGATAAAGGCAGTAGGTCACAGAGTTGTTCAGGGCGGAGCACGTTTCAGCAAGAGTGAGCTTGTAACAGAGGAAGTAATTGAGGGTATCAGGGAGCTTATACCTCTTGCACCTCTTCACAATAAGGGTCATGTTCAGGCTATCGAGGCTTGTATCGAGGTATTCGGAAAGGACGTACCTCAGGTAGCAGTGTTTGATACGGCTTTCCACGCAACAATGCCTCCCAAGGCTTATATATATCCTATTCCCTATGAGTATTACGAGAAGTATCAGATTCGCCGCTACGGATTCCACGGAACATCTCACCGTTATGTAAGCAGCCGCTGGGCTGAGCTTACAGGAAAGTCACTTGAGGGAACAAAAATAATTACCTGTCATCTCGGAAATGGTTCTTCTATAACGGCAGTAAAGGACGGCAAGGTTATAGATACAAGTATGGGTCTTACTCCTCTTGACGGCTTTATGATGGGTACACGCTGCGGAACTCTTGACCCCTCGGTTGTTACTTATATAGAGGAAAAGGAAAATCTTACACCTCAGCAGATGAGCGACATTCTCAACAAGAAATCGGGACTTCTCGGAATTTCGGGAGTATCGAGCGATGACAGAGATGTAACCAAGGCTGTTGAAGAGGGTAATCCCAGAGCAGAGCTTGCTCATGATATACTCAGATATGAGATTGAAAAGTTTATCGGCGGCTACTATGTAGTTTTGGGCGGCTGTGACGTTATCATATTTACAGCAGGCCTTGGAGAAAATCAGTCCAAACACCGTCAGGCTATCTGCGACCAGCTTGCATGTTTCGGTGTAAAGGTTGACCCTGAGCTTAACAAGAAAATGGTCGGAGGAAATGAGGGAAAAATTTCCGCACCCGACAGCAAGGTAGACGTTTATGTTATCCCTACAAATGAGGAGCTTGTAATTGCAAGGGATACACAGTCAATCATAAACGCACTCTGATTTTTTCATTCGGATAAAAAATTATCAGTTTTTATTGTGAGGTTATGTATAGTAATGAATAAAGCTTTGGATTTGATAAAAAAGAACAAGGAATTTATTTTGTACGGATTTTTCGGAGTATGCACTACAATAGTAAATATAGCGGTATATGCGGTTTCCTACAATGTGCTTAACATAAGCAACGTAATAAGTACGGTAATTGCGTGGATTATTGCGGTATTGTTTGCATATGTTACAAACAAGATTTTCGTTTTTGAAAGCAAGTCTTGGAAGGCTGACGTAATTGTCAAGGAGTGCATATCATTTTTCGGGTGCAGATTTCTTACAGGAGTTCTTGACGTTGCGATAATGTATGTAAGCGTTGATGTTCTTCATCTGAACAATCTGCTTTTCAAGATAATTTCAAATATACTGGTTATTATTCTGAACTATGTAGCCAGCAAGCTGATAATATTCAAAAAAGCTGAAGAGTGATTTATAAGCAGTTATTCTTAATAAAAATATATGTTGTTTCAGCCCTGTCATCGTGACGGGGCTGATTTTTTTGCAGAATGTAAAAATTTTTATTTTGGAAAGTTGATTTTTTTATTGAATTGTGATACTATGAAAAGTGTTTAGACGGGACTGTATGCTCCGTTTACACAAAATCTTAAGGAAGGAGGATTTTTTATGGATTTCAAAAAGTATGTCGCAGAATTTATCGGTACTATGACACTGGTAACACTCGGCTGCGGAACGGCTATGCTTGTAGGCTGCGATGCTGCTAACGGAGGCGGTTATATTCTCACTGCCTTTGCTTTCGGTCTTACAATTATTGCTATGGCTTATTCCATAGGCAATATATCAGGCTGTCACATCAATCCTGCCGTTTCTCTTGGTGTGCTTATCAGCGGAGGTATGACTGTAACTGATTTTGTGGGTTATATCGTTGCTCAGTGTTTAGGTGCTTTTGCAGGCTCGGGTCTGCTTTCGCTTATTTTTGACCTTGGCGGAGTAAAAGATATGACCAAAGGATACGGTTCAAACGGTCTTGCAGGTGTTCACGGCAACCCCGTTGCAGGTCTTCTGGTAGAGATTGTTCTTACCTTTATATTTGTTACCGCAATTCTTGGAGTAACATCTAAAAAGGCTAAGCACGGCTCATTTGCAGGTGTTGTTATAGGCTTTACACTTGTTCTTGTTCATATACTCGGTATCGGTCTTACAGGTACAAGCGTAAACCCTGCAAGAAGCTTCGGCCCGGCTCTCTTCGCTGCTTTCACAGGCAATACTGCTCCCATATCATGCTTATGGGTATTTATTGTAGGCCCTCTCGTTGGTGCTGCTTTGGCTGCTTTCGTTTACAAGTTCCTTGAAAGCGGCTGTGCTGCCGCAGTTGAAGAGCCTCAGAGCAAACCTCAGACTTCTGCTAAATCCAAGTCAAAGTCCAAAGCTAGATAAAAAGAATTATTGAAAATCTTTGGAAAAAAAGAACGTTCCGAAATCTCCCTTATGTGGGTTCGGAACGTTTCTTTTTATATGGCTTTGCACATACTGCGATTGCAGCCATCAAAATACTGCGTATTTTGATTTAAAAAGTGCTTAAGCACTTTTTATGCTGCGGACATTTGTCCGCAGGGGCTGCAATCGCCTGAAAATCGTGCTTACTCTGTCATAAAGATAAGCCCCATAGTATAAGGACCGCAGTGTGAGGAAATCGTACAGCCTGCCTTTGCAATGAGTATTTCATCAAAGTAATTCTTTTTTTCAACAAGTCCTTTAAGCTCGCTGAGAGTTTCCTGAGGTATGCCTGCGTGAGTTATGAAAGCTCTTTTTTTGCTTATGTTGTTGAACTCTATCATTTTGTTATCGACATACTGGCAAAGTACCTTTGAAAGCTTACCTCTGTATTTCTTGCCTACAGCCATACTGCCGTCCTTATTGTCAACCTCTATGCAGGGCTTTATGTTGAGAAGATTTGCTCCCATAGCAGCAAGTGCCGAACAGCGTCCGCCTGCACGAAGATATGTAAGCTTATCCACTACAAAATTACATCTTACCTTGTCAGTCATAGCAGCTATATTTTCAGCTATCTGTGCGGCATTCATACCCGAAGCAGCCATTTCGGCAGCCTCCAGAACGAGCAGTCCCGAACCTGAGGAAAGATTTTTGGAATCCACGGGGTAAACACCCTCAAGCTCCTGAGCGGCTATTTTAGCATGCTGAAACGATGTCGAAAGAGCGTGACCCAGACCTATATGAACAATTTCACAGCCTTCTTCAACATACGGCTTGAAAACGTCTATATATTCCTGAACGTTTACTGCCGATGTCTTGGGAAGCTGACCTGTCTTGTCAAAATGAGCGTAAATATCGTCCGGAACGATGTTCACCATATCATCATAGGTATCTTCACCCAATACCACGTGAAGCGGTGTAAGTACGATACTGTATTTTTTAATAAGCTCTGACGGTAAATCGCAGGTGCTGTCTGCACTTATAATTACTTTTTTACTCAATATAATACGCCTCCTGAATAAATCTGATAATTTTCAGAAAAATTTTAAAAAATTGCTGAATTTATTAACAAATTCATTATATAATATATTTACAAAAAGTGCAAACCTATATTAAAATAAAAAAATAAATAATTGGAGGGGAAGTGTTTTTTTATGGACAAATCTGTTTCTGAGAATAAGTCTGATATACCGCTGAACAAGAGGTATTCGCTCGGAGAAGAGATTTTCAACTCTGTTTCTCACGGAGTGGGAAGCCTTCTGGCTGTTGCGGGAACAGTCGTAATGATTGTAGTTTCCGCAATGCGTAGCGATGCGTGGATGGTTGTAAGCGGTTCGGTTTACGGAGCAAGTCTTATCATACTGTATACTATGTCTACCCTGTATCACGCAATAACTAACGAAAAGGCTAAAAGAGTTATGAGAGTTATGGATCACGTAACCATATTCTTTCTGATAGCTGGAACGTATACGCCGATAACCCTTGTATCTTTGCGTGGAGCTTTGGGCTGGGTTCTGTTCGGACTTGTATGGGGAGCGGCAATACTCGGAATTGTATTCAACTCCATTGATTTGGAAAAATTCCGCAAGGCTTCGGTTGTATGCTATGTTGTTATGGGCTGGGCAATTGTTTTTGCGATAGTTCCGCTTATTCATTCAATGCCGAAGATTTCCCTGATATTTCTTGTTCTTGGTGGAGTTGTGTATTCAATCGGTGTAATATTCTATGCTGTAAAGAAAATAAAATATTTTCATTCCGTATGGCATCTTTTTACACTCGGCGGAAGCATACTTCATTATTTTGCAATACTTACGTCATTTATGTATACATAACATCACAGAAAAATTTTATTCGGTTATTTTTTATTCCGCAGTATTATTGCTGCGGAATTTTTTTATTGATTTTTTATGAAATAAAGTTTATAATCATTACATAAATATTTTATAAAATAATTCAAGGTGAGATGTTAATATTATGGAAAATATAGTAAATGAAACAAAGGTTGTTATAGATGAGCTTTTAGAGCGTGCCAAGCTCCGCAGGGGTGATATATGTGTCATAGGCTGTTCTACAAGCGAAATAACGGGCAGTAATCCTGGAACAAATTCCACTCCGCAGATTGCTGAAACGGTCTTTTCTGTTATATATGAGGCTTTAAATGAGAAAGGAATATATATTGCCGCACAATGCTGCGAGCATCTCAACAGAGCCTTGGTTATAGAAGAGGAAGCCGCAGAAAAATACGGCTATGAGCCTGTAAACGTTATTCCTCAGCCTAAGGCGGGAGGTTCATTTGCAACAGCTGCATATAAAGCTCTCAAAAAGCCTGTTGTTGTCGAAAAAATAAGAGCCTGTGCAGGTATAGACATAGGCGGAGTTCTTATAGGTATGCACCTTAAGGAAACGGCTGTTCCTGTTCCTCTTAAACAGCGTAGCATAGGTCAGGCAAGAATTATCGCCGCAAGAACACGTCCGAAATTTGTCGGCGGAGAACGTGCCGTTTATGACCACAGTCTTATGTAATCCGTATTATACAATAAATCAAAATTCTGAAATCCGAGGTGAAATGTATGAATAATAATATCGAAGATATGAGCAGTCATGATTACAAGGCGGAATTTCTTGATTTGTTCAATCAGCACGTAAACCGTCCCGGAAAGGATAAACTTCTGGACTGGCTGAGCAAAACAGACTTTTTCGCTACCCCTGCAAGCACAAAATATCATTGTGCCTGTCCGCAGGGACTTGTAATGCACAGCATAAGCGTTTTCAATGTTATGATGGAAAAGCACTATGACGAGGAAACAGACAGTATTGAAAGCTTTGCAATAACCGCTCTGCTTCACGATTTATGCAAGGCGAATTTCTATAAAATTTCGACACGCAACGTCAAGAATGAGGAAACGGGAAAATGGGAAAAGGTTCCGTTCTATACTGTCGAGGACGCTTTCCCTTATGGTCACGGAGAAAAATCTGTCTTTCTTATTGAAAGATTTATGCGTCTGAAAATAGACGAGGCTATGGCTATACGCTGGCATATGGGAGGCTTTGAGGAAAGCACGGGCTATACGATGAGTCAGGCTTATGAAAAATATCCGCTTGCAGTAAAACTTCATTTGTCCGACCTGGAATCAACTTATCTAAGGGAAAAACATACTTCTGCGGTAGACTAAGGAGGTGGCTGCTGTGAAAAAGAAAATGTTAAGTATAATGACATCTGTCGCTATGCTTGGTATAATGGCTTGTACAGCTGCATTAAATTCATCGGCTTATTCAGGTGAAATCAGCTTTGATGTTCCCGAAACATGGGCTAACGCTAACAAAACATTTTATGCTCACATTTGGAACGGACTTCCCGGCGGTGAAGGTCTTTATGAGTGGCAGACAGCTGATGAGAAAATGAAATGGTCAAAGGGCGATGATAAAGCAACATATCAGGTGCCTGAGGGAGATTGGAATTTGATTATTATTTCAGGTAACACAGGTATTCAGACATACGATTCGGTTATGAACGCAAACTGCATTGGTGACACCTGCTATGTAATGGACGAGCCGTTTGAGAACCCCGTTGACTCAAAGAGGGTTTCTTACGGTCTTGGTTGGAGAAACAATCCTGACTGCGGCCCTCATAAGGTTATTTCATCCTTGGGCAATATTATAGGTAATGCTTATCTTCCCGGTGAAACAAATCAGATGATTTATGATAACTTTGTTAAGAAATATGCTGACACTTGGGGCAAAATTGATGATGATGATATAATATGGGATCCGGAGTATCCGACTGAAGCCCCGGATCGGGACGAAAAATGGGAAGCCCTGAAGCAGGAATTAGCAGAAAAGCTTGGTCTGAACACTAAAACAGACAAAAGCAAAGAATATAAAAGTATTGTTGTTACGTCAGACAGTAATTATGCAGGTTTTCTTTATGCAATACTTATGGCTGATTTAGGAGCTGCGTTACTGCTCGTTAAGAAAAAGCATAATTCCGATACGGACTGACAATATTTTATAAAACCTTAAAAAAGCTGTACGAAAAAACGTACAGCTTTTTTATGAAGTTGTTATTCTGATTGTTCTTCTTTCATAACCTTGCGTATTCTGCTGAGGGATTCAGGCGTAATACCGAGATATGTGGCAATATGTTTTTGCGGAACACGGCTGCAAAGTTCAGGATAAAGCTTTCTGAAATGCAAATATCTTTCTGCTGCGTTCTCTAAAAGAAAACCGTTTTCACGGTATATTTTGTATCGCAACCCGTTTTCCAGTAATTCAATCCAGATTTTCTTGAGGCTTTCACTGCTCATAATCATATGCTTTAATTCTCTGACGTTAAATATCATAAGTGTGGCTTCCTCAAGCGTTTCCCATCGTTAAAGGCAAAGCCACGGGTTATATCGTTACCGTCACCGTCAATATAGTAACTGCGTACAAGTCCGTTGAGTACAACGGCGACCTCCTCTGCCTTGTCGCCGACACTTCTTATAACATATCCCTTCGGAAAAATCCTGAACTGAGCCATTTCTACAGCTTCGCTCAGTTCTTCTTCTTCAAAACAGATACCCCTTAGCTCGGCAAGCTTTCTTAGCTGAATTACAATGCTTTCCTTATTCATTTATCTTATACCTCCGCATATTACAATAAGATATATTACAGATACAAGATTTGCACCTCCGTGAGCTATCATTGGTGAAATAAGATGACCGCTTTTTTTGTATGACCATATCCAAAACAATCCTGCAAAAAACGAAAATCCGAAATTATACCAGTCAAGCATTGCAAACATTACATTAGCCAGCATCAATGCTTCGGTTTCACCAAGTACCGAACCGACAAAACTCTTTGCAAATCCTCTGAAATATATTTCTTTACAGATACCGCTTACAAATACCAGTGCAATAATTTTCATAATTGTTGTTCCCAAAGAAGTATCCGTATCAACAAACGCAAGCTCTGTTCTTCCTGCGTTAAAAATAAAGACATATGCCAGACTTATCAGCAAAGTTACTGCCAGAGCTGCCAGTCCTAAAAGAATATCCCTTCCGAGTGTTTTCTTTTCGGCAATTTCTTTTTTCAGACTTATGCCGTTCTGACGATACAGCAGCACTGCAAACGGAAGAAGAATAATGTTTGCCAGAATTAGTACAAGACAGTAGGCATTCATATTGGCGGTGGCATAGCTGGCTATGTCAAAAATATTCATTCCGCTGCGGTAGCTTCCGAATGCCGCAAATACCTCAAATCCTGCGACAAACATAGTAAGTATTGTTGTTATGGCGAGAGCTTCTTTTGCATTTCTGTTTGTTGTTTCTTTCATTATTATCGACCTCCTGAAATGAAGTATATCATATAATGCGGAAGTTCTGCATTAATATATGTTAATTTCTATAAAAAATTTTTTACTTTTATTATCAGATTTTTGTGAATATATAGCACTGTAAATCAATACTTAATTTTTTTATATAAGATTATCCTGAAAGTTATATGATTTATAATAATATAAAGCTGTATATTTAAATATATAATTGACTATTACCGTCTGAAATGTTATAATTTTTACGAAATTCGACACGGAGGGATTTTGTATGACAGCATTAACGGATTTTGTTGAGATACGTTATTTCAGCGGATATATAAGAAACTGGAAAAATCTTTGCAAAGAACTTGAAATTGAACCTACGCTTTGCAGAAAAGAGCGTGAGGAGCAGATACTTAAAAAAGCCTATGCAAAGTGGAAGCTCGGTATGATGGAGCATTTGTACGGAATGTTTGCTGTTGCATTGTATGATGAAACGGAAAAAAAGATTTACTGTATAAGGGATCAGGTAGGGCAGAAGCAGATGTTTTACGCTGTTGCGGACGGAGAGTTCATATGTAACGGTGATATTGACGTTATAGCAAATGACAGGCGTATAAAAAAAGAGCTTAACAGGCGTATGCTTCAGCAGTATTTATTCTACGGCTATCCTATAGGAGAGGAAACATTCTATAAGGGAATATACAAGCTTATGCCGGGACACTATGCAGAGTGGGACGGAAAAGAAGTAAAAGTAACACGCTACTGGAAACCTGTATTTGAGCCTGACTACAGCGTATCTGCCGATGAATGGGCTGAAAGAATTGAAAAAACCGTTGATGAAATTCTTGCAGAAGAAAAGGGAGATACAGAAATTCCTTACAAGGAGTCGTTCCTTTCGGGAGGAGTTGATTCATCATACCTTTTTGCGGCAAGTGACGCACAAAGTGCAAATACTGTAGGCTATGAGGAATCAGGATTTGACGAGTCAGGTCTGGCACGTCATACGGCTGAGGTTCTCGGAAAAGGCTTTAACGTGAAGATGATAAGTCCGAAAGAATACTTTGAGCGTATACCTACGGTAATAGACAAAATGGGACAGCCTCTGGGAGATGCTTCTGCTGTAGCTTTTTCGATTGGCTGTGCAGCGGTTAAGGAACACGCAGATGTTGTTTATTCGGGTGAGGGTATAGACGAATTTTTCGGAGGCTACAATTCCCATAGAAATCCGCTGAAAGAGGGCTGGACGTATCTTACCTGTTCGCACATTATGTCGGAAGATGTTGTAAAGTCTGTTATGATTGATTTTGATGAAAATGTAAGGGCGGCAGAACCTGTTGAAAAACTCTGGAATGAGGTTCAGGGACAGGACGAGCTTTCAAAGAAGCTTACAATAGATATATCTCTCTGGCTTGAGGGTGATATATATCTTAATACAGACCGTACAAGTACCGCCTGCGGAATAGAGCTTCACACACCGTTCAGTGATTTAAGACTTTTCAACGTTGCAAGAAAAATTCCTGCCGAATGCAAATTTGCTGAGGAACAGAACAAGTATGTATTCCGCAAGGCTGCAAGTACAAAGCTTCCGTATGATGTGGCTTTCAGAAAAAAAGTGGGCTTTGCCGTTCCCGTAAGAAAATGGCTTGCAGATGAAAAATTCAACAAACCCATTCAGGAAAAGCTTAACGGAGAAACATCGAAGAAATTCTTCAATCAGCAGGAGCTTAATAGTTTGTGGACACGCTATCTTTCGGGTGAGGAATTTTTGTGGGGCAGAATTTATGCGGTTTACGCATTTTTGCTTTGGTATGACCTTAATTGAAGGACATATATCAATGTTGAAAAAGGCAGATATAAAGCCACACGGCATATCTGTAAAATTTCGGATTATTCCTTAAGTTGTGGATATTGGTTTAAAAATATAAAACGCAGTCAGAAATCTTAAAAAGGTTTCTGACTGCGTTTTTGTCAGCAGATATAATCAGTAATTTGTCCGTCGCTTATTTTTATGCGTCTGGGAACAGCGGAGGCTATGGAGTTATCGTGTGTTATTATAACGATTGTCTTTCCGCTTTTGTTCAGGCTGAGCAGAATGCTCATAATTTCTTTTCCCGAAGCTGCATCCAGGTTGCCTGTAGGTTCATCTGCAAGTATAAGCGGGGGAGAAAGTGCTATTGCTCTTGCTATGGCGACACGCTGCTGCTGTCCGCCCGAAAGCTGTGTGGGAAGATGATTTGCCCTGTTTTCCAGTCCGACCATAGAAAGTGCATTCTGAGCAAGAATGCGGCGTTCGTTTTTTTTAATTCCTCTGTATATGAGCGGAAGCTCTATGTTTTCGGCAGCCGACAGCGAATTTATGAGGTTAAAGCTCTGAAATATAAAGCCTATTTCTCTGTTTCGTATTTCGCTTAATTTTTTTTCGTTTGCTCTGAATACGTCCTGTCCGTTGAGAATATATGTTCCGCTTTCGGGTTTGTCAAGACAGCCGAGTATATTCATAAGGGTAGATTTTCCCGAACCCGATTGTCCTGTTATAGCTACAAATTCCCCTTTGGATATTTGCAGGCTTACGTTGTCAAGAGCCTTTATTTTTATTTCTCCGACAGAGTATTCTTTTGTTATATTTTTGATTTCTATAAGCTTCAAGGAAAAAATCCCCCTGTTTATGCGATATAATTTTATTTTCTGCACAAACGGCTTATATATTCAAAGTTCAAGGGCGTTGCCCTTGAAAATCCCCACGAGGGCTCTGCCCTCGACCCGCAAGCCTTTGAAAAGGCTTGACCTAAACTTTATGGTATTTTTTATAAATGGGATTACAGGAGATTGTCAAGAAGCTCGTGGTAGTATTTTGAATAGTCTGTTCTGCCGTCCTTTATGAATTTTATTGCAGGAGCAGGGTGAGTGTTAAGTATACCTGTTAGAAGATAGGGGATATCATAACCCCATATATTGCCCTCCTCTTTAAGCTTTACTATATGCTTCTGAACAAAGTCCATAACAGGTATGAGCTTATATTTAGGGTTTCTCAGAAATCCGAGCAGGGATTCCGTATAGCAGTTTCCTGCACCTCTGCCCATACCGCTTATCGTTGAGTCAAGCATTTTTGCATCGTGCATCATTGCAGTTATTGTATTGGCAAATGCAAGCTGCTGATTGTTATGTGCGTGAATACCTATTTTTTTGTTGTACTTGTTTCCGAGTTCCACATATTTATCGGTAAATCTTGCTATCTGTTCGGGATAAAAGCTTCCGAAGCTGTCTACAATATAGATAAAATCCGTACTGCTGTTGGCTATTTCGTTAAGACCGTTGAAAAGCTCCTCGTTGTTTACCTTTGATACAGCCATAATATTGCAGGAAACTTCATAACCCTTAGCTTTTGCGTCCTCTATTATTTCGATAGCGGAAGGGATTGTTGTAATATATGTAGCAACTCTTATAAGGTCGATGGGACTTTCGTTTTTGGGTATTATATCACGCTGGAAATTTGTTCTTCCGACATCTGCCATAACTGATATTTTCAGGTCAGTATTGTTATCTCCGACAATGGCTCTTATATCGTCGTCCTTGCAGAATTTCCATTTTCCGAAATCGTTTTCGTCAAATATATCAGTTGAAGCTTTGTAACCAAATTCCATATAGTCTATACCTGATTTTATACAGGTGTTGTATAAATCCCTGACAAATTCATCGCTGAATCTGAAATTATTTACAAGACCTCCGTCCCTCATTGTACAGTCTACGATTTTAAGGTCAGGACTGTAAGAGATAAGGTTTGAGTTTGCTATTTTAGCCATAAAAAGATACCTCCGTTTTAATTCAAACGATTTAGTGATTAAAAGCGTTACAGTTTCAATTGCTAAATCAATATTGTTTATGAATAGATTATATATTATGTTTTTTTATATGTCAACATAAATTTTTATAAAGACAATACCGCAGCGGAGCATTATTTTATTCATAAAGTATATCTTGATTTTAAATGCGTAAAAGGGTAAAATAATACAAGAACTGAAAAGGGTGATATTATGAATATTGAAGAAGCTGAAAAGCGTATACGTTTTTTGTCAGAAGAAATTAATTTTCACAATAATTTATACTATAATGAAGATAATCCTGTTATAGAGGACTATGAATATGATATGCTGCTCAGTGAGCTTGAAAATCTTGAAAAGGATTTTCCGCAGCTCAGAAAAGAGGATTCGCCGACAAACCGTGTAGGCGGAAAGGCTTCCGAAAAATTTTCTCAGGTAGTACATGAAGTGCCTATGGAAAGTCTGCACGATTCCTTTTCGCACGGGGAACTCAGGGAATTTGACCGCAGGGTAAGACAAAGTATAGAAGGCAAAGTGGAGTATGTTGTAGAGCCTAAAATAGACGGTCTGTCGGTATCCTGTGAATATGAGAACGGAGTTTTCGTAAGAGGTTCAACAAGAGGTGACGGAGCAGTCGGTGAGGATATTACCGAAAATCTTATGACGATAAAATCACTTCCCAAAAAGCTGAAAAAGCCTGTTGAGTTTCTGGAGGTGCGTGGCGAGGTATATATGAGCAACGAAAGCTTTATGAAGCTTGTAGAGGAACAGGAGCTTAACGAAGAAAAAACAGCCAAAAATCCACGCAACGCAGCAGCAGGCTCATTAAGACAGAAAGACGCACGTATAACCGCAAAGCGTAACCTTGATATTTTTACGTTCAATATACAGCAAATCAGGGGAGAGGAAATATCAGAGCATAAACAGGCTCTTGATTTTCTGAAAAATATGGGATTTAATGTACCTGATTCATATCGTGTTTTTGACAATATAGATGATGTTATTTCTGAAATAGATAAAATAGGCAGTACAAGAGGTACTCTTGATTATCAGACAGACGGAGCTGTAGTCAAAGTAAACAGCTTTGAACAGAGAAAAGTTCTGGGAAGTACCGCAAAGTTTCCGAAATGGGCGGAAGCTTATAAATATCCTCCCGAGGAAAAGGAAACAAAGCTTCTTGATATTGAAATAAATGTTGGAAGAACAGGGGCTTTAACTCCGACAGGAATATTCGAGCCTGTACTGCTTGCAGGAACAACGGTGAGCAGGGCAACTCTGCACAATCAGGATTTCATAGAACAGCTTGGCTTGTGCATAGGCGATACTGTGATTATACGCAAGGCAGGGGAAATCATTCCCGAAGTTGTATCTGTGGTTTCGCATTCCGAAAATGCAGTACCGTACATTTTGCCTGATATATGCCCCTCGTGCGGCGGAGATGTACACCGTCAGGAGGGTGAAGCTGTTCTGAGGTGCAGTAATCCCGAATGTCCTGCACAGCTCCTCAGAAATCTTATACATTTTGTTTCAAGGGACGCTATGAATATAGACGGTCTTGGAGAAGCTGTTTTAAGACAGCTTGTTGACAGCGGTATGGTATCGTCAGCCGCAGATTTATACAGACTGACAAAAGAACAGATTATGACGCTTGAAAAGAAAAGGGAAAAGTCAGCGGATAATCTTATAAAAGCTATTGAAAAATCAAAGAAAAATCCTTTGTACAGAGTGATATTCGCTTTGGGAATAAGGCACGTCGGACAAAAGAATGCAAAGCTTTTATGCGAAGCTATGGGTTCGGTTGAAGATATAATGAATGCCGATACGCAGACGCTTTCATCAATAGATGGTTTTGGTTCTGTTATGGCAGAAAGCGTAACCGAGTATTTTTCAAATAACGAGGGACGTGAAATTGTCGGCACTTTAAAAGAACTTGGTGTTGAAATGAAGCCTGTCGAGAAGAAGCAGGACGGAGGAATTTTCAAAGGAAAAGTATTTGTTCTCACGGGAACGCTTCCTACTCTTAAACGAAATGAAGCTGCTAAAATTATAGAGGATATGGGAGGAAAAACCTCGTCATCTGTATCAAAAAAGACTGACTATGTTTTAGCAGGTGAAGAAACAGGAAGCAAGCTTACAAAAGCACAGTCACTGGGAATAAAAATAATAACAGAGGCAGAATTTTTGTCTATGGTCAATAACGGAGGAATTTTATGAAAAAGAAAATTGCTGTAGCTATAATTAGTGTATTTTTGAGTTTATCGGTATTTGGCTGCGGAAACGGTAAAAAGGTATCATCATCTTCTTCAGGCTCAGGAGAAAACAGCAGTCAGACCACTGTTTCACAGACGGTGGAATCGTCATCTGACGAAAGTCAGGCTACGCAGGCAGCTTCTGAGAACGTTACTGAAAATAAGCTTTTTGATGTAACCGAGGCTTACAAAAACAAGCCGTATACAGATGAATTTGCTCTGGAAAGAATAAACGAGCTTCAGTATATAAATGATTATTCACTCTGCCGACTGGGTTCATCTGAGCCTTCGCCTATATTTTATGAATCGTTTTATAAGGAAAAGGGAAACTTTAATATAGATATGCAGACTTACAGCTATAATTCTGATAATGAAAGCGTGAGAAAATACTTTGATAATTATGAATATTCAAAGCTTGCGAGTGCAGGGGCTATACGTGTAATAGACAGCTTTGCCTATAATGACGAGCCAAGCGGAAGAATATTGTATTACTGTTATTATACGGTAACGCACTGGAGCGAGAATGAAAGTGATGATACACTTGACTATTACAGGGATTTGATTACGGTAAATAAAAAGGATAATTCCATTACAATGCAAGGTAATATAGCTATAAGAACAGGTCTTGAAATTCCTAAGGAAGTATCGGGAACTCATGACTTTCATAACGTCATTTAAAAATTAACTGCGGCAAAATAAAATAAGGAGGTTTTAAAGTGATAAAAAGAATAATTGCTGTTTTTCTTACGGCGGTAATGGTATGTACAGCGGCAGGCTGTTCCTCAGACGGCGGAAACAATAAAACGGAAGCTTCATCATATGCGTCTGAGCAGTCAACAGAGAGCGTTACAGAAGCAACGAAAGAAAATGATAAGCTTGATGCGGTACTCAGCAAGTTCAAGGCTGTTGATTTCGGAGGAGTTGTATATGCCGAAAAAAACGGCAAAGAGGTTTTTTCATACTCAAACGGAAAGCTTTACAATGATGTTCCGATTAAAATTGATACACCTATGCCGATAGGTTCTGTTTCAAAGCAGTTTTGTGCGGCGGCGGTTATGATTTTACAGGAAAAAGGCAAGCTGAGTGTTGAAGATAAACTGGACAAATATTATCCGGAATATAAAGAGGCATCAAAAATCACACTTCATCAGATGCTTTGCCACCGTTCGGGAATACCGAATTTTGATGATTCAGCTTTTGAAAATATCACCTACGATAATACGGACGAGGAAAATACAAAGGCTGTTCTTGAATGGACGTTTGAGCAACCGCTCCTTTTTGAGCCTGATACCGATTTTACATATTCCAATCTGAATTTTACTCTTTTAAGCAATATTGTTGAAAAAGTATCGGGTGAAAAATATATTGATTTTCTCAGGGAAAATATTTTTGTTCCGCTTGGTATGGAGCATACGGGTTCGGTTGATGAGCTGGATTCTTCTCCCGAATGGGCTAAAGGTTTCAGCTATGTGAACGATGATTTTGTGCCTGTCGGAAGACAGCCGGGACTTTGCAAGGGCGGCGGAGATATTGTATCTACAGCCGCAGATATGACGCTCTGGATGAAAGGACTGCCTTCGGGAAAGGTTGTAAATAAGGAAAGCTATAAAGCTATGACTACAGATTATACAAATACTTCCGATAATTACGGATACGGTCTGCGTATTAAGTTTGCTGGCGGAGTAGGTCATTTCGGAAGTACAGGTCATTTTACTGCCTGTGACTGTATTGTTGAAAAGGACGGTCTAACGATTTTTATGGCAAGCAACAGCGGTTCAGGTCAGAACCTTATAACAAATCAGCTTTTCAATCTTTCGGTTGCTTTAAGGGAAAAATAAGATTTTTACAGGAGATATATTGTATGAAAAATTTTAATAATGACTTGACTGAAAAAATTATAGATGAAATTAAAAAGAGAACCAAGACTACAGCTTATTCAATGGTTGTTGAAAATACGGACGAAGTAAGCTTGTTTGACAGCAAATTCGGAGGTATGCCTTACTGGGATTTGAAAAAAGAATATCCTTCCGACAGTTGCGGCAATAAGCTTATGCTTCTTGCTCAGATAAATTTTGACAATGCAGACGTAAATTCTCCGCTTCCTCAGAGCGGTATGCTTCAGTTTTTTATAGATGCAGACGATGATGTTTACGGTGCGGATTTCGATAATCCCGAAAATCAGGATAAATTCAGGGTTGTTTATCATGAAAATGTAGATTATTCGGCAGATAAACAAAAAATTTCTCAGTTGGATATTCCTGTCATAGAGGAATGTGAGTATTCTCCTATAAGCAGAGAGCTTTCTGTAAAAATATGCTCCTGTGAAAGCTATATGGATTCAAGTGACAGCCGTTTTGACGATATGATTAAGGATATACTTGAAAGTATGGGGGAAAGTATACCTGAGGATACTCCTGTATTTGAATATATAGATGATGAGTGTTACGATAAAATAATTGAAGCTGTTTCTGCCTGCGGACATAAAATGCTCGGCTTTCCGTTTTTTACTCAGAGTGACCCCAGAGAATACAGCGATACTCTTGCCGAATACGATACCCTGCTTTTGCAGATAGACTCTGATACGGACGATAACAACGACTTTGAAATCATATGGGGCGACTGCGGTGTGGCAAATTTCTTCATCAACAGCGAAGCTCTTCTGAAAAAGGATTTCAGCAAGGTCATATATAACTGGGACTGCTATTAAGAAAAAATTTCAGTCAACGCTCAGACTTGGGGCGATTGCAGCCGACAAAAGCATTTGCTTTTGTCAAATTCAAGGCTTTGCCTTGAATTTCGCTGCGGCTAATGCCGCAGCGGGCTGCAATCGCCCCTTGTACACAGCTTTACTTTTCCCTGTTCAGCCTGAACTCAACGGAACGTTTCAGATATTCGAGATAACCTTCATCTCGGCACATAGCCTTGCCGGGGGTATCCGAAAGCTTTGCTACAGGTCTTCCGTTTACATACTGAAGTTTTATAACTATATTCAGAGCCTTTTCGCAGGTATCGTTTGAACAGAATGTTCCTATTCCGAAAGATACTTTTGTTTTATCCTTGAAATGGTCATATAATTTCTGAGCCTTGTCAAAATCAAGACTGTCACTGAAAAGCAGAAGCTTATCTTTTGGATTTGCACCATAATTTTTATAGTGGTTTATAATTTTTTCGCCCCACTCATACGGATCTCCGCTGTCGTGACGTACTCCTGTATAGTTATTTACCATAGAGCGGTTGAAATCCATCAGGAAAAGGTCTGTTGTTATTGTATCGGTCAAAGCCGTACCGTTATCGCCCTGATACTCGTCATACCAGTCTTTCATAGCGTAGTGGTTTGTGTAGGCAAGCGGAATTTCATCTATGCCCTGATACATCTGTACATATTCGTGTGCATATGTTCCTATGGGTGTTACGTTGTACTTCATAGCAAAATATACGTTAGATGTTCCCACACAGCTTTTTGTTTCGGTTACAAGACGTTTTATAACAACTTCTTCCCATTCTCTGGAAAGTCTTCTTCTTGCACCAAATTCCGCAAATGTAAATGTATATGTTCCGTCGTTGAGTGCCTTTATTTTTGCGTCAAGCTTTTCTTCGGCGGATTTTCTGAGTATTTCATAGTCATAGTTCATTCTGAAATAAACTTCGTTTACTATTTCAAGCAGATATATTTCAAACTGCATAGCAGAGAACAAAGGGCCGTTTACTTCAATTTCCAGAAAGCCGTTGTCTGAAAGTTCAACCGTAACGTAATCCCTTATGGGGTGCCACAATCTCAGAAATTCTACATAGTCATTCTTTATAAATCTTATTGAACGAAGATAATCAAGCTCTTCTTTGGTAAATCTCAGACTGCAAAGATAATCAATCTGTTCGTTTATCTCCTGCACCATTTCCTCAGTAAAAACAATTCCCTCATTACGGCACTTAAAGAAATACTGTCCGCATAAATCTGTGTGCTTATGAAAAACAACCTGATCCATATTGAATTTATACAAATCTGTATCAAGCAAAGATATAACAATTGGTTTCAGCTTCATTTTTTACTCACTCCCTGATAAAATTATAATTATATACTGTCTGTGTAAAGATTGTCTTTAGCCGCACATACGCACTCTCTCAGCTTATCGTATTCACTCCAGAGCTTGTTGTTTGTATATTCCTTCCAGAGTTCAAATTCACCGTTGATTAAATGCTCACGCATCTGAGTTGCGGAAATATCTATTGTCTTTGGAATATAAAGCTCAGATACCGAAACTCCTGCAACTCCGTCAAACCAGCTTATTCTACGCTCCTCTTTGCCCGAAATGAGCAGGTCAGGCAGCATTCCGAAACGCTTTTCAACATTTTCAAGAACATAATCTCCCCATGTGGAATTATTTCCTACACCTATATCGGGCAGGGGATAGATATATACGCTGTCGCCGAATATCTTCTGCAAAATATCCTTACGCATTTCATATGAAAAGGGATTTTTCAATGTTCCCTCCTCCTGAGATGAACCTATAAAAATTCCTACCCTTTCACAAAGCTGCGAAGCCTTGTTTACAACACATTCGTGTCCTATGTGAAATGTCTGAAATCTTCCTACTATAATTCCAAGCTTAAAAGCCTTATTATCCATAATTAATCTCCACAATTAAAATTCGGGCTTGAATGCAGGCATAAGCTTCAGCTTGAATTCATTCATCTTGTGCATTCTGTCTATTTTAGCTTTTTTGCTTTCGTCCTCGATTACACCCTCACGGATATATCTGTCAAGCTCCGCATAGGTAAAGCCTAAATTATCTTCATCTGTTTTTCCGCAAAGACCGTCAATAGGAACTTTGTCAACAAGAACATCGGGAAGTCCCAGCAATCTGCCTATCTGCTTCATTTCCTGAACGGTAAGATTTGAACAGGGGCTGAAATCGCCTGCCGCATCACCGTATCTTGTAGAATATCCTACCCAGTCCTCAGAAAGATTACAGGTATTTGCGACACGTCCGTTATTGCTCTGTGAAACGGCATACAGAGTTGACATACGTATTCTCGGCGGCAGATTTATCAGACTTTGCTTCTGAAGCTCAAAGGGAATATTGTTGATTATTCCGTCAACCGCATCTTTTATATTTACAACATAGTGCTTTATGCCAAGCGTATTGACCAGCAGTTTTGCCATATCTATATCGTGCTGCTCACCGCAGGGCATAAGAACTCCTATTACACGCTCTTTTCCGAGTGCCTCCGCACAGAGTGCGGCTACTATGGAGCTGTCTTTTCCTCCCGAAATTCCTACAACTGCGTTGCAGTCCTTTCCATTTTCCTCAAAAAAATTTCTTATCCACTCAACACATTCATTCTTTACTTTTTCAGCGTTAAACATATAACATATCTCCTCTGTATTATCTTATTCTATAACAATCTGACAGCTTTTCATTGTTGCCAGTGCTGCGTTGTGAAGCTCAGGTGTTACTCCTGCACAGCATTTTGAATCAACGCTTATCAGTGCTTCGGGAAAATAAGCCTTTAATAAAAGTGCGTTGCTGACTACACATATATCAGTGCAAAGTCCTGTCATCTCTGCCGCAAAGATTTCTTCACCTGCGTCTTCTCTTATTTTTTCGGGCAAATCCACCGAACCGAACGTATTCTTTTCAATTACGGTGAAATCCTTTCCTTCAAGAGCATTTTCAATCCTTTTATCAAGCTTCCAGCCCTCAGTACCTTTTATACAGTGCGGTACGGGTAAGTTTTTGCCCTCAGATGTCTGCATATAGTTTTCATAGTGCGTATCCATCGTTACGAAAATTTTTCCTTCAAACTCACGGATTTTCTTTACTGCTTCGGGAATAATAGCTTCGGCTTCCTTTGTTCCGAGTGCCATATTTATAAAATCCCCCTGCATATCAACAACTATAAGAAACTTTTTCATTTTAAAGTCACTCCTTATTTTCCAGTCTGTCATAAAAATCATAAATTGAATGTCCGAGCTGTCTTTCAATCTCAGCTTTCTGAGCCGATGCAGTATCTTTGTGATACTGCGATTTTTTATGTGTTCCTTTTCTTGCTTCAATATCGCTTATTCTTTCCTCAAGAGTTGTTCCACCGCTGTGCAGACATAAAAGGTCACAGGTCTGTATGATTTTATCATACATTGTGTTTTCGTGGCTCTCTACAAACGATTTCACCTTATCATACCCTCTGCTTTCGGGAGAAAGAAAACAGCCGCATATGCACTCCATATCATTGTTCAGAAACGAATGTGTAAGGCAGATATATGCGTATTCCTCGTAACCGTTTTCCATAAGATATTCATAGCCTGCATACATATGATTCCAAGGCTCGATTTTTCTTCCTATGTCATGAAGATAACCCAGTACAGCGGCATATTCAGAGTCAAGGGAAAGCTCCTCTGCTATCATCTGTGCCAGATTTCCGACATATACACAATGCTGAACATACTGTATTTTTTCAGGTTCTTCAAGACCTTCGGTCAAAAGCCTGTATGCTTCTTCCTTATTTAATTTCATATTTTACACGCTCCCTATAAATTATTTCTTTTGTAAAGTCTTGCAGGACGGTGTCCGTCACCCTGTGTATATTCATCTGTTTCGGACACATAACCTGAAATTTTTCTCCTGAAATTTGCAGGTGTTACGGATATATTGGTTATTGCTTCCTGAACACTCTGCAATTCCGTAAGAGTGAATTTTTCGGGCAGAAAATCAAAAATTACATCAAAATTCTTTGCTCTCTGTCTAAGCTCTGCCAATGATGACGCTATAATTTCCGCATGGTCAAAAGCCAGCATACTTTTTTCATCTGCTTCAAAAAAAATCTTGCCGAATGATGTTTTTCTTTCGCTGAGTACGCTCAGAAGTTCTGTATCCTCATACACAAGCTTAAGACGGTACATACTTTCATCTGTTCGTTCAAACGTTACGTCAAACCACTGTGCATCGGCTGCATCATCGCCTGCTTCGGGATTTTTTTCAGCTTTTCCGATTACCGAGGCAAAGGCATTTGAAATAATCCAACCTCTGGGATCTCTGTCAGGCTTGCTGAAAACTCCTGCTGATATTAAGGATAACGGTTTTACTGAGGTTTCCTCAAATATTTCTCTTACGGCACATTCTTCGACCGTTTCACCTTTTCTCAGAAAACCTCCGGGTAATGCCCACATTCCTTTGAATGGATATTCGCCTCTCTTTATGAGAAGAATGGAAAGCTTTTTACTTGAATTTAATCTGTAATTTTCGTTTTCCTCATATCGGAGTGCAAATACTGCAATATCTGTGGTTACTGAGGGTCTTTCATAATTTTCTATACTGTATTCTGACAAAAAACTTTTTTCGTCCAAGCTGTCACCGCCTTTCTGTTATTTACAGAATGATAATATCATATAATTAATAACAAGTCAATGTTTTTTATATATTTTACCTTTTTACTGAAATCAAATTGTCATTTTATTGAAATTATATTGAAAAACACCATATAAACGATTTGGTAAATATTATTAACATAAAAAATGTGATTATATCACGAATTTTTTAATTCAATATCAAGTCCAAGCATTTACAAATTAATTTATAGCTGATATAATCTCTAGGGAGAACTGACAAACGAAAAACCAAAATACAATAAAGGAGATGTTATTTTTATGCCGAGTACAATAGAATACAAATGCCCGTGCTGCGGAGGAGAACTTGAGTTTGATGTATCCGAGCAGAAAATGAAATGTCCGTACTGTGACAATACCTTTGAAGCCGAAACGCTGAGAGAATATGACAATCTGCTCAGAAATCAGCCTGCTGACGATATGAACTGGAATATGCAGGCTTCGGCTAACGAGTGGCAGGAGGGCGAAACATCAAATATGGCTGTTTACCACTGCAACTCATGCGGTGCAGAGATAGTATGCGATGACCAGACTACGGCAGCTACACACTGTCCGTACTGTGAAAGTCCCATAGTTCTTGCCGGAAAGTTCAGCGGTGAATTAAAGCCTGATTTGGTTATACCGTTCAAGCTTGATAAAAATGCAGCCGTTGAAGCACTCGGAAAACATCTGAAAGGCAAGAAACTTTTACCTAAGCTTTTCAGAACGCAGAACCATATAGAAGAGGTCAAAGGTGTATATGTACCGTTCTGGCTTTTTGATGCAAAGGCAGATGCCAGCATAAGATACAAAGCAACAAAGGTAAGAACATGGAAAAGCGGTAACTACAGGTATACGGAAACAAGCTTTTTTGCAGTAAACAGAGAAGGTACACTCGAATTTGAGGCAGTTCCCGAGGACGGAGCATCACAGATGGCAGATGACCTTATGGAATCACTTGAGCCTTACAATATATCGGATGCTGTCAGCTTTCAGACGGCATATCTGTCAGGTTATCTTGCAAACAGATATGATGTAAGCGACACTGAAGTAGTTGATAGAGCCAATCGGAGAATAAAAATAAGTACCGAAAAAGCTTTTCAAGATACTGTAACAGGTTTTAATACAGTTACGGTTGAAAGCAGCGGAATAAGACTTTTCAACAACAAGGCAAAATATGCACTTTACCCTGTTTGGATACTGAATACAGACTGGAACGGACAGAAATACACATTTGCAATGAACGGACAGACAGGAAAATTTGTCGGAAATCTTCCTCTTGACAAGGGAGCATTTGTAAAATGGCTTATCGGACTTACGGGATTGTTCGGAGCTATTTCTTTTGCAGTTATGTATCTGACGTGGTTTCTTTGATAGGAGGGGCAGCAGTGAAGAAAATATTAAGTCTTATTATGGTTACATTCATATGTATATCGGCGGTATTTCCTGCATACGCAGATATACAGACTATTCCCACAGAAAGGCAGAAACCTCTTCTTGTAGATGATGCGGATATTCTCAGTGACAGTGAGGAAAGCGAGCTTCTGGAAAAACTGACAAATATAAGTCAGGATATAGATTGTGAGATTGCAATAGTTACGGTCAACAGTCTTGAGGGAAAAACGGCTGAGGCATTTGCCGATGATTATTACGATTACAACGGCTACGGAGCAGGTGCAGGCGATGACGGAGCTATACTCGTTCTTGCTATGGACAAAAGAAAATATGCAGTTTCAACCCACGGATATGCACTTACCGCACTTACCGATGCAGGGCTTAAAAATATAAGAGATAACTTTTTACCCGAATTCAAAAAAGGTGATTACTATGAAGGCTTCAATATATTTGCCGATATGAGCAGTGAGTATATAAAGAGTGCAAGAAACGGTCATATAATGGACGTTAATGATTTTAAAGTTAAAAAGCCTTTTCCTTTGGTCAGCAATATATTCATTTCTCTTGGAATAGGCTTTGTAATAGGACTGGCAGCAACTTCTGCTATGGCATCTCAGCTTAAGTCCGTTGCAATGCAGAAAAGTGCTGTAAACTACGTCAAGAGGGGAAGTCTTAACGTTACAAACAGCAGCGAGCTTTTCCTTTATGCCAATGTAAACAAAGAATACATAGAACCATCTTCTTCAAGCGGCGGTTCATCAGGCGGAAGCAGCTCTCATACAAGTTCTTCGGGAAGATCTCACGGCGGTATAAGCGGAAGCTTCTAAGATATATCATAATGCGATTTTGCATATGAAACTTCATTATTAAAAAAATATAAAAAAACTATTGCATTTTGTAACAGTCTGTGTTAAAATTATAATGTTGTTATGAAGGCTGAAAGAGGTGAAACGATAATGAAAGAGGGTATCCATCCTAATTATAAGCACACTACAATAACCTGTGCTTGTGGAAATGTAATCGAAACAGGTTCAACAAAGGAAAACATTCGTGTTGAAATTTGTTCAAAGTGTCATCCTTTCTTTACAGGCAAGCAGAAGCTTGTTGATACAGGTGGACGTGTTGACAGATTTAACAAGCGTTTTGGTATCAAGAACAAATAAGTTTTGGCTTTTAAGCGACACAAAAGAATTTGTGTCGCTTATTAATTTTACAAGAAAATAAGCAGTGTGCAGGTGATGAATGTTGTCATATGAAAGCTATAAAACAGTAGAAAAAGAAGCGAATGATGAGCTTACTGAAAAGCGTTCAAGATTTATAGGATACTGCAAACCCGTAAAAACCGAGGAAGAAGCAATTCAATACATAAACAGTATAAAATCAAAACACTGGGACGCAAGACATAATGTATATGCGTACTGCATTCAGGAGGGACAGATTAAACGCTATTCCGATGACGGCGAACCGCAGGGAACAGCCGGAGTTCCTGTGCTGGAGGTTCTGACAAAAAACCGGATTACAGATGTTGTGGTAGTTGTTACGAGATACTTCGGGGGAATACTTCTCGGAACAGGCGGACTTGTGAGGGCATATTCAGCTTCAGCGAAAAAGGCGGTTGAAGCTGCAAATATAATAAATATGATAAGGTGCAGTGTATGTACGCTGGTATGTGACTATAACCGCTACGGAAAAGTTTCGTCCCTGATACCTCAAAGCGGAGGTATTATTGATGAAAGTAGCTTCGGCTCTGACGTAAGCATAACATTTCATATAAGGTCAGATTATCTGGAAAGATTTAACAGACTTCTCGCAGATGCAACCTGTGGGGAACTTTGCTCCAATGCTGAGTATGAGGACTATTTTGCTATGGAGGAACAACAGGTATAAGTCTTGTACTCAGCTTTTGCGATTGCAGACCACGGCTATATACAGCCGTGGTGTTCAAAGCGAAGCTTTGAACCGCCTCAAAAGCAAAGCTTTTGAGGCGCTGCAATCGCATATGTACGAAAACCGCATTTCAGGAAAAAACACGGTATTTTATGCTGAAAATATAAAAACTGTGTATCATAAACAGAAATTTTGTGGTATAATCAGTAAAGAAAGTAAAGCAGGGGGGGAATACTGATGAAGTATTATGAAACAGGCTCAGGAATATGGGGAAGTGTTTTTGCCGTACCTACAGATGTTGTGGATAAGCACATAAAGCTTGCCGGAGCTACACAGCTCAAGGTATTGCTCTGGCTTTTAAGAAACAGCTCAAGACGTGAGAATATAACAGCCAACGATATAGCTGCAGCTCTGAATATGAATCCGATAGATGTCAAGGACTGTATGGAATTCTGGTACGGAGTAGGACTTTTCAAAAATGAAGATACCGCAAAAGAGGTTCAGATTTCATCTGAAAGGTTATCCGAAGTTGAATTTTCAGATGATTCAGATGAAATTCACAAAGAGGACAACTCCGAAAAAGAGAAAAAGGAAACAGAATACATACCATACGAAAATCCCAAAGTCAGCACTGACAGAGGAAGCGAGATAAAGGCAGCGGCAGAGAGCTATGTTCCGCCGAGAAGAACAATCGCAAGGGCACAGAAGCCTGATTCGGTAGAAGTAGCACAGAGGATAGCAAACGATGATGATTTTGCTGTTTTGATAGAAATGACTGAACAACTGCTTGCAAGACCTCTTACAAACAATGATTCTTCAACGCTTTTACTGATGCACGACAGTGACGGACTTCCTTATGAAGTAATTACAATGATACTGCACTTTGCAAAGAGCGAGAATAATCTGAAAATGAGATATATAGAAAAGCTCGGACGTGAATGGGGAGATGCAGGAATAGACACGCTGGAAAAGGCTGAGGAAAAAATAAATTCCATAATGCAGACAAAAGAAGCGTGGAATATCGTATGTTCAGCATTCGGACTTAATACAGGCGTTATGTCCGCTCCTACGTCAAAGCAGACAGAGTATGCGGAACTTTGGATAAATAAATGGGGATACGGTAAGGATATGCTGAGAAACGCATACGAAACCTGTATGAACAACCGTGGAGAATTTAATCTCAGCTATATAAACGGAATAATAAGAAGATGGCATTCAGATGGCATACTGACGGAAAAGGATCTGGCAGACAGTAAGAGAGAACGAGAAACCGCACAAAAAAATGGTGCAGAAAGTCCGTACAAAAATACGAGAACGGAAAAAAGCAGTACACCTGCAAAGACATCTTCTTCCAATACTTCATATACAATAGATGCTTTCAAGGAATACGATGTTTTTGAATAAATCATAGAAATGCGTGGTGAATCAGCTTGGGTTATGATAAAAAAGTATACGAGGAAGCAGACAGTATAATTCGTGAAAGACGCAACAACGCACTGAAAGTTTCAGAGCTTAAAAAGGAAAAACTTTTCAGAGAATACCCGCAAGCAGAAAAGCTTGAAAAAAAGCTTAACTATACTATGACAAAGCTTATAAGAGTTGTACTGAACGGTGAGCGTGAACTGAAAAGTGCATTGAATGAGCTTAAAAGCGAAAATTCTGCCATACAGGAAGAAATAAATCAGATTTACAGACAGGCTGGAATTAATCCTTCGGAGCTTGAACCTGAATTTTTCTGCAAGCTGTGTGAGGACAGGGGAAACAAGGACGGCAGGGTTTGCGAATGCTACAAAAAGCTTGTAAAAGAAATAGCCTGCAACAATCTCAACAGACTTTCACCGTTCAAGCTGTCGTCGTTTCAGACGTTTTCTCTGGAATATTATGACGATAGGGTAAAGGACAACGAAAAAATGTCTGAGCGTGAACGTATGAGAAAATATTTCGATTACTGCAAAAATTACGCTAAAACCTTTGATGTAAATTCAAGAAATATTCTTATGCGTGGAAATACAGGTCTTGGAAAGACACATCTTTCACTTGCAATAGCCAGAGAGGTAATTGAAAACGGTTTCGGTGTGATATATTGCTCCACACCTGAGATTTTGTCAAAGCTGGAAAAGGAACGCTTCGGAAAATCCTATGAAAATTCCGAGGATTCGGAAGAAACCTTAAAAGAATGTGATTTGCTTATACTTGATGATGTCGGTTCTGAATTTCAGACATCATTTACAAAGAACATCATATACAATATAATAAATTTCAGAATATCGCATCAGAAGCCTACAATAATAAGCACTAATCTGGAGCTTGAAGAGCTGGAAACAATATATTCCCAAAGGCTTGTATCACGTCTTTGGGGTGAATATGTGATTATGAATTTTGTGGGCAGAGATATTCGTCAGGTTAAGCGTCTTGAAAAATACACCTGAATTATTGTTGTCATAAAAATAATCCTTGACTTAACTGCTTTGGGTTATTGTGAAAATATTTTTTATCAAAAAAAGGTGGTATAACTTATGAACATCGACAAAAACACAAAGGCTTCGGAAATAATGGCTAAATATCCGTGGCTTCTTGACGAGCTTGTAAAGGTAAGCGATAAGTTTCAGTTTGCAAAAACTCCAATCGGAAGTATGATGCTTAAAAATGCTACTATAGCAGACATAAGCAAAAAGGTTGGTATAAACGAGGGCGACCTTATCAAGAAGCTTACAGATTTTATAAAATCACATAACGGAAAATAATTTTCAGATTTTGCACCCGTCAATCATCTGACGGGTGCTCAGCTTATTTACGACATTTTGTCAGAACAGGGAGCAGAGTAAAAAACTCTTCTAATGTCTCAAAATGTATATTTTAGGACATTGGAAGATATAATTTCAAGGGTCTGCACTATACAGACCCTTGAGTTCAGGTATTTGCTTTTTAATGCCCGAAAACTTTGATATACTCATTAAGATAAAATGAATATATCACGCATTCCTTTACAGGCTTGTTGAGCGTTGAAGAAAGTCCAATCATATAAAGTCTGAGCTGCTGTGCATACTTTTCAGCCAGAATGCTTATATCCTTTACAATATCTGTTTTGTAGTCTATTATAACAAGCTCTCCGTTTTCTTCAAAGGCACAGTCTACCGCACCTCTTAAAAGATGTTCTTCTTCACAGCCTTCAAAGCCTGTTTCCTCAGCTTTTACCATAACCTCAAATTTGACTTCCCTGTATTTCTTGTCAGATTTCATATACCTTTGCATTATATCGGTTTTCAGACATCTTTCTATATATTCAACCGATATACTTTTGCTCTGGACTTCGGACAGATAGCCTTTTTCGGTAAGACGTTCAAGCTCACTTTCGGCAGACATCTGAGCCTGCTCTAGATTTGCATATTCCATAAAGCGGTGCATCGCCGTTCCTCTTTCTGCACGTGTGAGCGTACCCTTTTCCTCAAAAATAAACCTGTCAAGTATCGTAAAACTTCTATGATTCATTGATGACGGCGTAACAACGCTTGGTACATCTACCGAACCCTGATACTTATATTTTTTGTCAAAGCGTTCATCAAGTACATATGTATCAATACTGCTTTCCCCGTAAAGTTCAGGAAACAAAAGCGGATTCAACTCGTTTTCGATTTCTTCAAGTTCTTCCTCTGCTTTTTGCATATCCTCTGAAATATCGTCAATTTCAAGAAATATATCCCTGTAGTTTATCCCCTGAAATTCGGGATTGTAGGCTATTTTATCAACAAAACCTTTGTTCGCATATTTCCAGAGGGGATTTTTGTTCTGATTTTCTTTTGGCTTCATCATAAGGGTTACAAGAATAATCCAGTGAAGCATATAGTTGTTTTTTATCAGAACACTGCTGTTTATTCCGTTATAGACAGATATTTCAAGAGAAAGCTTTTTTATCGTATTCTGCAGCTTCTGAAAAGAACCTACTAAATGAAGCTGTTCTCTTGCTCTTGTAAGTGCAACATAAAGAACTCTCAGTTCTTCAGCTATGCTGTCATTTTTAAGCTTGCTGACTATCGCATTGTAAATAAAACTTTTATATGTTACAGAGGTTTCATAGTTCTTTATCTGCAAGCCTATTCCGAGTTCACGCTCAAAGTACATTTTATTCTTATAGCTTACAGGCTGTCTGCCTATATCCGCAAGTATACATATCGGAAATTCCAGTCCCTTTGAATGGTGCATAGTCATTATTTTTACTGCGTTTCCGTCCGTATTCGAGCCTGTCTGTGCTTCGGGTACTGCTCCCGTTTCCATAGCGTGGTCTATGTAGCGTATAAATGCCGATATTCCCTTGTTAAGCTCATTTTCAAAATTCTTTGAGCAGTCATATAAAAGTCTGAGATTATTAATTATTATTTCTCCGTTCGGCTGTGCTGCGGCAAATTCCGTTATTGAGGTTCTGCGGTATATTATGTTTATGAGAACATCTGTGGGATTGTTTGCGGCTATTTCCCTGTAATACTCTATATCATTAATAAACGCTTTCAGACTGTTTACATTTTCGCTCTCAGAAAGAATATTTTTATAAAGAAAAGTGCTGCGGTCGGTTCTGCACCTTAACTGTGCCGCCTGCTGAGGTGTAAATCCGTACATAGGACTTACAAGAACAGAGTAAAGCGGTATATCCTGCAAAGGATTGTCTATTACCCTTAACAGGTCAATAACCATCTGAACCTCTCTGCATTCGAGGAGAGATGATTTCGTTTCGGTTACTACGGGTATTCCGCATTCTTTCAGATAGTCTGTAAGAACGGTTGTATTCTTGACGCTTCGCATAAGTATGGTAATATCCTTGTACTGTGCTTTTCTTGTAGTTCCGCCTTCGGTAACATCATATATTCCCACATTATCTCTTATAATCTGTGCAATCTTTCCGGCTTCGCATAAAGCCGTTGTTTTCCTGCTGCGTTTTTCAAGATTGTTTATATGTATGTATACATCAAAATCATTTTTTCCGATATACTCCGCACCTGCTACAAGATAATCTTCGGGTTCATACGCAAGGTTGCCAAGCTCTTTCTGCATAAGATTTGCAAATACAAAATTTACATAGTCCGTCACACCGTCACGGCTTCTGTAGTTCCTTTTCAGAACTATGTTCTTAGCCTTGTCATCAGGAAGAAGATTGTATTCCGCTTTTCTGTTTATAAAAATATCCGGCATAGCCTGACGAAAGCCGTATATACTCTGCTTTACATCGCCTACTACAAAAAGATTTCTGTCGTTATCGCTTATTATCTTGAAAATCAAGTCCTGAAGCTGGTTTACGTCCTGATATTCGTCAACTATTACCTGCTTGTAATGAGCGGCAAGCTCTCTTGCCTCATCTGTAATATTATAACGTATACTGTCGGGTGAACTGTCAACGGCATACTCTCCGTTTTTGCATTCCTGTGCAAGAGTAAGTAAAGTAAAGCGTTCTATATCCGAAAAATCAAGTATATTTTTTTCCTTTTTAAGCTGAGTATATTTATCTGTAAATGCTCTGATAAATTCAAAGAATATTTCTGCGTTATGAGCCGTTATCCAAATCTGCTGTACAAGCTCATTTTCAGATACCGAAAATGAGCCTCTGAGCCTTTTCAGGGTTTCCTGTATTTCCTTTCTGTTTGACTTGTAGTCTTCGTAAATTTCCGCACCGCTTTCGCTGAGCTTGCGTACAGAAACGGCTCTTTCAAAAAATATATCGCTTTCAAGCTTTATGCTTATATCGTCCCAGGTTTCACAAAGACAAAGTGCTTCGATAAAGGATTTTTCAGATAAATGCTGCGTTCTCTTTGCCGGAAAGCTTTCGCTTATATCATCAGTATTTTCAAGCTGCTCAAATATTTCGCAGTTGTTGTCCATAAGACCTTTTATGTACATTATATCGCTTTTTGCAGACTGAAGAAGTATATCTGCCCATACCGAATGCTTTGCATCTTTTTGGGAA
Source organism: uncultured Eubacteriales bacterium (assembly GCA_900316025.1). Lineage (GTDB taxonomy): Bacteria > Bacillota > Clostridia > Oscillospirales > Acutalibacteraceae > CAG-964. The sequence continues at coordinate 21,347 of ONBJ01000006.1, read as the reverse complement.
GCTTCAAGCCTTTCAAGCGTTTTTTCCATCCAGCGTTCGGGAAAAGGAAGTGCCGAAAGAAAATTGTAAAAATCTATAAGTTCATCTTTCAGCGGTCTGTCACTTGTTGAGGTTGTAAAAAGTGATGCTATACTACCGAAATCATCTCTTTTATAAAATTCTTCGGCACATTCTTCAACCGCCCTGCACCTAAGAGCGGTAAGCTCGGAATTATCGCCTATTCTGTAATCAGGTGATATGTCAAACCTTGTATATGATGACTTTACAACCTCCCTGCAAAAGCTGTCTATCGTGCTTATGTCCGCCTTGTCAAGAAGAAGCTGCTGATTTCTTAAATGAGCCTCGTCAATTTCGGGATTGGTCATACATTCATCAAGAAGCTTTGTAAGCCGTTTGTTAATTCTTGTTTTCATTTCCTCTGCCGCAAGGCGTGTAAACGTCACAATAAGAAGCTCGTCCGCCATAACTCCCGAATTTTTATCGGTAAGCATATTTATTACACGCTCTACAAGAACCGCAGTCTTTCCGCTTCCTGCCGCTGCCGATACAAGAACCGCACTGTCCTTTGCGTTTATAGCCTGTATCTGTTCTTCATTCCATTTAACATCAGCCATTTTCGTCTTCTCCCTCCTCCCCTTTTTCTGCTGTCGGTATCTCGTTTATCTGCATACCCTCTTCAAATCTGCACGCATTCTTATAATTGCAGTAGCTGCACGGCAGATTTGATATTTCGCTCTTTGTTCCTGTCGGAACGGAGCTTATATATCCGTCAAGCAGCATATCCGACATCTGTCTTATTTTATCGTCCACAAGGTCAAATACGGCTTTAAATTCACCCTCATACTGGTTTCCGTCTATAAGATAATTGTCGGAACGCTTGAACTCCAGCTCAGGTTCTTCGGATTTCTTTTTTCCACGCTTGAAGCCTATCGTAACAGGGATAAACTGTCCGTTCATATTCTTATCCATAGCCGCTATTACATCAATATTTCTCAGGAAAAGACCGTTTGCTCTGTAATGCTTGTTGAATGCCTTTCTGATTTTTTCTGCATTTTCATCATTTCTTCCGTACTCCGAAAGCAACGCAGAAAACTCCTTTGCAGGCATATAACACACTCCCGCAGGTGCAAGATTTCCACCGTAAAGACCTTCTCCGTTTTTCATTATCGCAGAAAGATATATGAACATTTGCAGACTAAGCCCCATTTCAAGCTCACAGCGTTTCAATACCTTGTTTCCTGTCTTGTAGTCTACTATTCTTACATAGGTTTTTCCGTCTTCACTGCTTTTATACAGGTCTACCCTGTCTACAAAACCTACTACAGAAACTTTTCCGTCCCTTGTCTTTACGCTGTATTCATCTATCACATTATGAATATCCGTTTCCGAATTTGCATTGTTCGCTATTCCTATGGAAAGCTCAAAATCGTTAGGACGGAAATCGCTTACTTTCAGCTCCTCGATAAGTCTTTTAACAAGTACAATACAGTTCTTTTCAGCTCTCTTAAAAGTATACTCTGTCTTATTGTCGGGGATTTTTCCTCCGCTGAAGCTTAACGCTATAAATTCAAACGAAAAATCCCTTACAATCTTTTCTATATTGTATTTTTCCGTATTCTGTATTATATCCTCAAGATTATCCTGCCTGAGAAATTTTTCCATTATATAATGAACCAGTGAACCGTAATTCCTGTTATCTATCTTTGCCTTTCTGCGTTCCTTGAGTTTAAGACCGTTCTTACAGAAATACATATATCCGCAGCTGTAAAAATCCTCTATTCTTGATGCCGAAAGGTGCATATTTTCCGAATACAGCATATGTGCCGTGTCAGGATTCAGCTTCGGCGTTTCCTTTCTGATATAGGCATTTATGCTTTTCAGCAAATCCCCGTATTCTTCCGATTCCGAAAAATAATTCTGCATTGTTATACTTTCGGGACTTCTTACCCCTATATTTGCTACTGTATGCTCAAATGCCTGCTGTCTGCACCACAGCTTTTCCTGTTTAAGCTCATACATATCAAACTGATATTCCGTTTTTATATCGGGCAGTATTTTCTGTACCTGAGTTACTATTGTTGACGGTATAGCTCCGCTTCCGTCTATATTGTTGGTATAATATGATATGTAAAGCTTTTCGGAAGCACTGGCAAGCGATGTATACGCACTGTACTGCTCCTGTGCCGACAAATCAGACAGTCCGAAACTCATAGGAAGTCCCATACTTAAAAGAAGCTGTCTTTCGTTGTCCGTAAAAATTCCGCTTTCAGACGGTACAGCCGGAAATACACCCTGTACTGCTCCTATGACAAATGTTATCTTCGGTGAACCCAATCTTGCCCTGCCTGCCGTACCTACTATAACATTGTCTATACTCAGAGGTTGGTTGGCTATCTTCTCACTGTTTATTGCAAGCATAAAAAGCTCGTGATAACGCTTTCCTGTCATATGGTTGTTTTCAAGTATTACCGACATTTTAGATATTACACCTGCTACACTGTTCCATACCCTTGTATAGTCATCTACAAGCTCGGGAGCTTCTCTCAGGGTGAGCCTTTTTATTTTGCTCTGTATTTTTTCCTTTACTCCGAAATTATTTATAAGCTTCAGTATCTGCTTTGAAATTTCAAGACCGTTTCCCTGCTCCGTATTTTCCTTAAACTCCTTGAGAAAACCGAAAACCTCCTGTCTTATTTCCTCGGCACGTTCAAGAGCTTCTTTTTCCTGCTGTGTCATATCCTTTGAGCCTATTCCGTTTATATTTCTGTCGAACGGCTCGCTCCATTTCGGCGACCAAGTAAATATATAGTTCTCTATTACCGATATATCCTCATATTCATACTTTGTTATGCCTGTCTTGAGTATTCTCAGTATGCTTTCGCTGTTGTAGTTTCCGTTTACCGCATCAAACGAATGCCTTATGAAATTTATCAGCGGCTTTGAATTTATATTTTCGGGATTATCCATAAAATAAGCTATTCCGAACTTGTCAAAGGCTATATCCAGAATACCTCTGTACATATTCTCGTCCCTGCATACCACCGCTATATCCTTATATCTGTAGTCCTCCTGAGATGTAAGACGCTTTATTTCACTTGCGATATATTCACACTCGCTGTATATATTCAGTGCAGAGTACATTCTTACATTCTCTGTATTTCCCATAAAGCTATCCTGTGGAAAGGCATAAATATTTTTTTCTATAGCCTTTATATCCGCCTTTTCACTTCTCCTGTTTTCGCAGAAAGGCTTGTATATCTCTTTCACTTTCGTATCGCACTGCTTTGCCAAAGCTCTCAGCTTATGGTATGTATCTGTCGTAACCCTGAACCTTATGCTTTTTTCATCAATTTTATTTCTTCTGCATTCCGAACTCAGTGTTATGTACACATCATCTGCCTGAAGCATTATCGCTCTCAGCACTCTGTACTGCTGACCCGTAAATCCTGTAAAAGCATCTATAAATATGGTAAATCCCCTGAATATGTCCTCACGCTCTATAACCTCGGCAAGCTTTGAAAGTATATCCTGATTGTGCAGATACCTTTCGTTTACAAGTGCATTGTAAGTATCAAGTATAAGCGATGTTTCCTCAAGTTTCTGCTTCAATGTGCTGTTCTCAGCAATACCCTTTACCGAAAGCAAATCATCTGAACTTATACAGTTGCTTTTATACTCATTTATGGCAGACAGCATAAGCGATACAAAATTTCTGTTCTTGATCTGCTTCTGATAAAGTTTAAGATTATCCTGACAGATTTCTATGGCTATGCTCATAAGTATTTTTGAAGTGCCTTCATCAAGAAAATCTCCTGACAGTCCTCCCGTCATTGAAAATACATACTTTATCATACTCGAAAAACTAAGTACCTTTATATTCTCCTTTAATGCCCTGCTGTCCCTGTCAAGAAAATACAGTCCCGTTTCAAAAGAAAACTGCTCAGGTACAATTACAAGTACAGATTTTCCTTCGTCTATGTACTTTCCCGAAAGTTCCCTGAAATAATGGCTTTTTCCGCTTCCGCTGCGTCCCAACAATAAATTAAGCAAATCTTTTTCACTCCCCCGATTGTAAATTCAAAAACATAAAGTTTAGGTCAAGCCTTTTCAAAGGCTTGCGGTTTCCAAAGGCAAAGCCTTTGGTGGGATTTTCAAGGGCAGAACCCTTGAACACACAAAATGCCGTTTTTTACTAAAAAAACGGCATTTTTGTATTTATCTTTCACGAACTATCGAAAATCCGCTTACAGCTCCACCGTTGCTGTCAAGATAGAAAATCAGGAACTGATTGTTTACCTTATACTTCAATATAACCGTATCCTGAGAAAGCGGCTTGCCGTACTTCTCTTTGACATTTTCCATAGAACTTCCGACTGTAATTCCCTTTGATGTACTTGCAATTCCCTGACCTTCTGCACGGACAGTTTCTACAAGCTCAACTCCGTTCTTGACATATGTGCTTACTGTCATATTTCCGAACTTGTAAGTATAAGCTTCTCCGTTGTCTGCAAGAGTGCTTCTGCGGTTGTCGCTTTTATCGTCAGGTTCTCCAAATCCTCCTGCAACTGCCATAAAATCACAGTCAAGAGTAAGCGTATAGCCGTTGTACGAAATCATAATATCATCTGCCGTAACTGTAACGGGAGGCTGTGTAGGCGGTTCTGTGGGTACAAGAACAGGCTCGTCCGTATCGTCATCATCAATAATTTCATCAGGCTTTGTAGCAGGCTCTGAGGTGGATTCCTGCTTTCTGTTTATAACTACCTCTGTAGGCTTGGGCTTTTTCGTAGCTTTTTCGGTAGGCGTTGAGGTGGCTTTTTCTGTGGATTTTTCCGAAGCCTGTACATTCTGAGTTGCCTTTACTGTAGCTGTCTGCGTTGCTTTCTCTGTAGGCGGAAGCGTGTATTCGCTGAAATCATAGTCAACAAAACTGGTTGCTCCCGATACACCTCCTGAACACGATGTCGAAGATATAAGCACCGCACCTAACAGAATTGTAAGCATAAATACTTTTTTCATATTCTTTCTCCTTAATTTTTTTCTCACTTCAAAATATAAATACAAAACTCATAATACCTATGTATTTTACTACACAAAATAAAAAAATACAATGATTATATGTCGAAAATTTAAGCGGCAGACAAGAATTTATAAATTCAGCTGTTCTGCCGCCGTTTCAGTCAGTCTATTCTTATGTAATATGCCTGTATTATTATGTCGAAAAACGCTTCCGTATCAACATGGTATTCAGCATACTTTTCGCCCATAACGGTTTTACCCGGAATTTTTACAAGGTCTTCTTCAGATGAAAAGCCTCTCTGAAGAAAAACACTGGCAAGATAGCTTATTTTCGTTGCATCTATATCCGTCCTGCTGTAGTCCGCAATATCGCTGTACAGCAGAATCGGTGTTGAAAAATCCCTTCTCGTAAGTGACAGTGCATTGTCAACAAAGCCGTCTATATAGCCTTTCTGTCGCTCCATTCTCAGGTTGTTCTGATTTTCGTCACCTGTTACATCTCTGGCTCTTACATAGGTTTCAGCCTGATTTCCGTGAAGAACTATCGTTTCGCCTTTCTTGAACAAAGGATTCCAGTTTGTCAAATCCTCTATTACATTTACGGTAACTCCGCCCACATCATCGTTAAGTATCGGAATTACGTCAAGGTCAACGCTCATATATGCGTTTACAGGTATTCCGAAAAACAGTCTTGATATTGAACGCTTAAGATTAAGATTACTTGTTTCTGCTCCGTCACCGTATGCGTGTGCAAGACATATCTGCATTTTTTTAGTACCCTTGAAATTTCCTGCCGCATCGCATATGTTTACGTCTACCATTGAATCTCTCGACAGTGCCATAAGCTTGTAGCTTCCTGTAGAGGTATCCAGTGCAAGCACAAATATTGCGTCAGCCTGTCCTGCCGTTCCGAAAATCTCGTCATTATGTTCCTTTGTTTCTTTGTCTATACCTGAAAAAAGAATTGTAGTAACATTATTGTTGTATTTATACTTATGCCCTTTGTATATTATGTAATCGTCAAACAGTTCTACACTGGCAGGTACTCTTACTTTGACATTCTTATTATCATCAAGCAGACTGTTCTTTCCCATAACAATCATAGTTATAAGTGATATTACTATTATCAAAAGTACGGAAACAAGAGCAATACTTACCCTTATAAACATAATAAATGCTTTACTTATGGGATTTTTCTTCTTTTCTTTTTCCTGTTCCTTTTTTCTTTTTTCCTGCTCCTGTTTTCTTTTTGAAATTTTACGGTACTTAGCAACAGGAACATCTTCATCGTCAGGATTTACTGAAAAATTATACTTTCCGTAGCTTACCTCATACTCATGATCGCTTTCCTTGCTGCTGTGGTGATGGTGATGGTGGTGATGATGACCGCTTCCGCTTTCACTTTTACCGCTGCTGCTACTACTGCTATGGTGATGGCTGCTGCTTGTACTTGTACTTTTACTGCTGTGGTGATGACTGCTGCTTTTTCCGCTTTCACCCTTTATGCTGTGGTGGTGATGATGGTGATGACTTTTGCTTTCTTTGGTTTCAGTATTGGCTTGTATGGTGCTTTTGTTTTCATCGGCTGTTTTATTTTCGTCTGTAACACTTTCACTGCCGCCCGTATTGCTATGATGATGGTGGTGGTGATGGTGATGACTACTTTTACTTTCTTTGGTTTCAGTATCGGCTTGTATGGTGTTTTCGTTTTCATTGGCTGTTTTATTTTCATCTGTATCACTTCCAACAGAGCTTTCATCTTCACTTTTGATTTCAGCTTCACTCTCACCTGTACTGCTGCTATGGTGGTGATGGTGATGATGTTCGCTTTCAGTTGATTTCTCCGCTTCCGCAGATGTTTCACTCGAATTTTCTTCCGAAATTTCTTCACCGACCAAAGCTTCAACGTTTTCCTTTTCCGTAACGCTATCTTCAACAGAATCCATATCCGATTCGGAATCTATGCTATTATCATTACTATTCAGCCGGTTCATCTTTTATCAACACTCCTTGTACCAAATATCTTGATGAACCCGAACTTCCAAGGCACGTACTCAAAGTTATTATCTTGTCATCAGTTGTTATATCTACATCACGTTTATTGAATGTCAGTGACGCTGTGGGATTTTGTGCATATTCAAGATAATTCTTGAACTCTTCTTTATTGCTGAAATCAAAAGATTTCAGCAGGTGTCTGTCGTCATATTCATATGCGGAAAAAATTTTGTATGTAAGGGTTCTTTGAGAAAGATATATGTATATTTCGTCGTTTGCATCAAAAAAGCTCTTATCCTGAAAGCTGTGCAATCCTCTGAACATTGAGCCGTTTTGCATATTATGTCCGTAAAGCACGGTATTGGGGTCTGAAAAATCCTTTTTGTTTTCTTTTTCAGTATATATGCAGCCTGCAAAAGCACTCTCCTTGTACATATTGTGGTGCAGATAATATTCATCATCATCTCCCGAATACTGGGCTACAGGATAATCCACCATTGTATTCGGTATCTTTATCCATGCGTAAAGGTCAGGATTTATTTTCCAAAGTTCGGTAAAATTAATTCCGCCGTTTACCGTATCCCTTACTATGTCGGGAGCTACGTTATCAAGAGGTGCATCGGGCGTATCCTCATTACTGGGATTTCCTGTATAAATCTGCTCTGTTGCTGACGATGAAACCCTGACCTTATTTTTAAAATCTTCATACTCGTTGCCGCCTGTATACACATTGTAAAGATAAATACATACGCCTATAAGACCTGCTATAGTCAAAAAGACGGCTATTACAAATATGAGCTTCCATATATTCTGTCTGTTTTCTTCCATAACACTCACCTTTATTTTCTCTAAACGACAAAACCACGCTCCAATCAGCGTGGTTCTGCGATTCGCATAAAATTATTCGCTCATCTTCTTTTTAGCAACTACTGCTAAGCTACCACAAGCAAGTACTCCCAAAACCGCAAATATAGCATCAGAATCCGAAACTCCGGTTTTTGGTGATGCAGTTATAACACCGCCATAAGCTACCTGCTGATATCCCGGATAGACTGAATATCCTGAATATCCCGGATAGACTGAATATCCTGAATATCCCGAATAGCCCGAATAGCCCGAATAATTCGGATAGTAGTAATTCGGATAGTTCCGACAATCCCAGCCCCAGCGTCTGTCACAGTCTTTACTGCAACCTTTGGTGCAGGTTTCAGTACATATTTCTGTAGGCAACTCAGGACTTTCCGCAGCCAATGCAGTCACACAGCTTATTGCTATCAATGCAATAGACAATAAAGCTACAGCTAACTTTCTCATCGCTAAATACCTCCTACACAAAGCCAAAAATTACAATGATAAAATCGTTGAATAACCTTTGCTATAAATTATTATTCAGTATTCCCATACTAAATATCCTTTGGTATTATAACATCAATTTTCGCTTTTGTAAATAGTTTTTTTTAAATAATTCAGACTTTAGTTCTCAGCGATATTATCCTGTCCAGTATTTTTACCGCACACTGTTCCTTGCTCATAATTGGAAGTTCTTCAACTGATGTTTTTGTTATTATCGTTATTACGTTCGTATCTGTCGCAAAGCCTGCACCCTTGGTTTTCAGATTATTTGCAACTATCATATCTATGTTTTTGCTCTCCAGTTTTTTTCCTGAGTTTTCAAGCATATTCTCTGTTTCCATACTGAATCCGCATATAAACTGACCTGCTTTTTTTCTGCTTCCTATGCTTTTTAAAATATCCTTTGTTTTTTTCAGCTCTATTACGGAAAAATCTGAGGACTTTTTTATTTTATTTTCTGCCGTACTTACAGGTGTATAGTCTGCCACGGCAGCGGCTTTTATAACAATATCAGCTTCATCAAAATTTTCAGTTACCTTTTCGTACATATCTTCAGCACTTTTTATCTTTACTGTATTGACAAAGCTTATATCATCAAGTGCTGTTTCTCCTGTTATCAGAGTAACATCCGCACCTCTGAGCATCGCTGTTTTTGCTATGGCATATCCCATTTTGCCTGTAGAATGATTTGATATGAAACGGACAGGGTCTATTGCTTCTTTAGTAGCTCCTGCTGTAACAAGAACTTTCAGACCTTTTAAGTCGTGCCTGAAAGCAAGCTCTTTTTCAATGTATTTGTAAAGATGTGCAGGCTCAGGCATTTTTCCCTTTCCTGTGCTTCCGCAAGCCATATAACCCTCGGCAGGCTCTATAATGATATAACCCAGCTCTTTCAGCAAATTTATATTTCTTTGCACAACAGGGTTTTCATACATATTTGCATTCATTGACGGAGCTACAGCAACAGGACATTTGCAGGCAAGTATTGTTGAGGTTATCATATCATCTGCAATTCCGTGAGCAAGCTTACCTATAACATCTGCGGTTGCAGGCGATATGAGAACATAGTCAGCTTTTTCAGCAAGGCTTATGTGATGAATTGCAATAGGATAAACCTTGTCAAATGTATCTGTTATGCAGGGATTTTTTGTGAGTGCCTCAAAGGTTTTTGCAGTTATAAAATTTTCCGCATTCTTCGTCATAAGAACATTGACATTACAGCCTTGTTTTACGAGCTTACTTACAAGGTTCGGCATTTTATATGCGGCAATTCCGCCCGTAACACAGACAAGCACATTTTTTCCATTAAGCATACATAAACACTTCCTTAATTTTTGGCTTTTACTTTCCTTTTTTGCGTCTGTGAGTTGATATAACAACAGACGTAACTATTATAATTCCAATCAGTATGGACATCCATAATCCCAGTGCTACAAACAAATTTCCTTCGCCTGTATCGGCTATTGAAAATCTTTCAAGAAAAGGCGGGTCAGTATAAGTTTCCGTAAGAATTTCGGGCTCATATAACACTTCCGTTTCTTCTTCTGTAGGAGGCTCATATGAGTATTCATAATTTTCGTCCGGCTCGTCCTCATCGTACTCAGATGAAGCTTCTTCGTATGGAGGTTCGGTTTCGTCCTCGGGTTCTGTGGCGAAATTCTCAAAAAGATAATAAGGATAGTCCGTATAATCTTCCGTATCATAATCATCGTAATCGGGTGATATTTCACTGCTTACGGTCGGAGCTTCGGTAGGGACAGTGCTTATTTCTGAAGAAGATGATGAGCCATTATTATCTCTGTTATTATCTCTGAAACCGTCTATTGCACTGCTTATGCCGTCTATAAAACCATTGATGTAATCCTCGGGTGCAGCAGATACCGTAGCTGCTGAACAGCACATCGTAATAATAAACACCAACGAGAATAAAAAAGTTATTTCTGCTTTCCTTTTCATTACAATTCCCCAATATTCCTAAACTGAAAACTATACTTGTTTTTCCTTTGGATATATTATATTCCTAAATTCTTCTTTGTCTATGGAATAATATAAAATTTACAATTTTTTAAAGTTGCAGCAAATCGCTGTATGAGCATACTCAGGATTTGTTTTCGCTGAGAACCTGAGCTATAACATTTCCAAGCATATTACCTGTATACTTAGCCTCTGAGAGTGTATTGCTTTCTGTGCCTACCTCTATAAGCAGAGAGCCGTTGTTTATGAACATATTGTAGGTGAAATCTCCGAAATAAAGAGGTCTGGTCATACCGGGATAAAGAGTTTCGGCTTTCTGCTGAAGCTTGAGTGCAAATGTAAGATTTTCCTCCCAGTGACCGAATCCGTATTCATTATCGGGGTCATATCCGCTCATAATCATAATCTGTGCAGCTTTTTTCCCGTTATATGTAAAAACAGGCTTGTATTTTCCTCTTTCGTCATCGTATCCTATTGCATCTCTGTGTATATCAAGAGTAACCTTTATATCAGGATATTTTTCCATATATTTGTATACAGTCTGTTCGCTTCTGTCATAAGAGCCTGTATATGTTCTGTCATGTATCTCTGTTGCGTGTACAGTAGGTATTCCCTTTTTTTCAAGAACTTTTACAATCTCGTCACCGACAGCAACCACACTTTTTTCGGGATTTTCACTTCTGAACGGGTAATCCGTAAAATAATGTCCGTTATCGTTTATAAGATAGGCTTCTGTAGTATGCGTATGATATATAAGCACCTGCGGACTTTTGTTTTCTGAGCTTATTTTAAAGCCTAAATCGGCGGAAAGAAGTTTTTCATAGTCAATAGTATAGTCGGTTGTATTTTTAACGGAAAAGTTATCGTAGCCGTATCCCGAGCTTCCTATATGCTGCTCTATGACTGGGAGTTTATCTCCGCTGTACTTTGATTCATCGTCATACGGTTCATCTGAGCCTGTATATGATACTTCTGCACTGCTTTGGGATTTTTCGTTTGTATAGCCGCTTTTTTCGGCTGATGCTGAATCGGGAGAATTTGCCGTTCTTTTCTCTGTGACCGTGCTTTCCTGACTTCTTCCACGAGGCATTGAAAACGATGACGCAAGAATTTTTATCGACTGTCCTCCGTTTACATCATTTATTCTTCCGATTGTACATATAACAGCTACTACAAAAAGCAGCGAAGAAAGTGCCGCCGCAAACAAATTTATTATTTTATTGCCGTTTATATTTCCCATTCTGATATGCCCCCGCACAAATATCTGTATAGTAAGATATATGCTGACACGGAGGCATATTATGTATAAATAACCTCAGATATCAATCTTCAAAATCGTTTTTATCATAGCCGAAACTTCTGAGAAGTCCCTGCTTGTTTCTCCAGTCCTCCTTCACCTTTACCCACATTTTAAGATTAACCTTGCAGTTGAAAAAGTTTTCCATATCCTGCCTTGCAAACGTTCCTATCTTTTTCAGCATAGAACCCTGTTTTCCTATGATTATTCCCTTATGACTGTCACGCTCACAGTATATAACTGCGTCCATATCTATAATATTGCTTTCTTCTCTTGTTTTCATTCTTTCGATAACAACTGCCGTTCCGTGAGGTATTTCCTTGTCAAGCAGTCTGAGCAGCTTCTCCCTTATCATTTCGGCAGCCAGAACCCTTTCCGGCTGGTCTGTAAGAGTATCTTCATCAAAAAGATGTCCTCCTTCCTGAGAAAGCTTTTTAAGCTCGTCCTTAAGTTCCTCTATGCCGCTTCCGTTTTGTGCCGATACGGGAACTATAGCTTCAAAATTCATCATTTCACCATAGAGTGCAAGCTGAAGCATAAGCTTTGCCTTATCATTCACCGTATCGATCTTGTTTATTGCCAGAACCGCAGGAATATCCATAGTCCTGAATTTTTCTATAAGCTTTATCTCAGTATCACGAATATCCTCACAAGCCTCAGTTACCATAAGACACGCATCTACACCCGAAACAGAAGCGTCTACAGAACGTATCATATATCTGCCAAGCTCGTTTTTCGGCTTGTGTATTCCCGGTGTATCTATGAAAACAAGCTGTACCTCATTTTCCGTGAGAACTCCCATAATTCTGGTTCTTGTTGTCTGCGGCTTGCTCGAAACTATTGCAAGCTTCTGACCAAGCATTCTGTTGAGCAGAGATGATTTTCCTACATTGGGTCGCCCCACTATTGCTATGAATGCCGATTTTTCATTTGTATTTATTTCTTTCATAATCAGTTCTTTCCTTTCATAAAAAAAATGGTATAACTGTCCCATAGTATTTACGGAAACAATTATACCATTATAACAGATTTTTTTCAAATACCGATGTTGCCACAAATAAATCAACTTTTAGCTGAACAGCTATTTTTTGCCCTTCGGTTTCTTTTTTAAAGAACCTTCGCCTATTTCCTCATTCTCGAGCGGCGTATTCAAGACGACTGCTTCTCTGAAACTCCTGACAAGACCATTTGGTCCTATCACTATGAACAAGGTGCTGAACAGCATACTCAATATAAAAATAGCCAGATACTCAGGGGTACTGCAAAGAAAGGATACTATTCTTTTTAATATCTTTATGTCAAAAAACATATAAAAGCCTATTATTACGGAAACAGTCGCAGCCACCAAAACCGCTCCTGCCGCAGCGTCCTTTGCAACCTTTATCATATCTGATTGTTCACGTGTTACGGCATCACAGGCTTTTTCGACAGCGGTATTCATAAGTTCAAGTGCCAGAACCACGGCTATAAGAAGCCAGAGAACACACATACTCTCTACGCTCAGCTTGTAAAAACGTGAAAAATACAGAATATAAATCGAAAAGACCGTATGAATTCTTAAATTACGCTGATTGCACACACAGCCCACAATTCCCCTGAAAGCGTAAAAAAAGCTTTTCAGAAAGCCCATTTACATTATACCTCTCTCACATAGCTGGTAGAAGCAGGCAGTCCGAGCTGGGACATAACCTTTTCTTCCTTTTCTCTCATTCTTACTCTTTCCATATTGTTTATATGGTCATAGCCGAGCAGATGAAGTACGGAATGTGCGGTAAGATAGCCTACCTCCCTCTGAAGACTGTGACCGTATCTTTCAGCCTGTTCAACAGCCTTTTCCATAGATATTACCACATCGCCCAAAATCTGTGCACCTGTTTTGGGGTCAATATCGTATGCTCCGTTTTCACCCATAACGAATGAAAGAACATCTGTTGCACTGTCCTTGCCACGGTACTGTTTGTTCAGCTTCTGTATTTCCTCATTGTCAACAAACGTTACGCTTATCTCCGCAAGTCCCTGAAAACCCTCAAGCTGCAGAACTGCATGACAACAGCGTCTTACCAGCATTCTCAGACCTGTAGGTATTTTTACCTTTTTCTGATTATCTGTGATGATAACTCGAATTCTCTCCATTTTTTCTCTTTGCCTCCTCAACGTTTCTCTCGTAAGCCCTGATAATATCCTGTACAAGCTTATGACGCACCACATCACGTCCGCTGAAGCTCACACATTCGATACCATCAATATTCTTCAGTATTCTTATGCTTTCAGTAAGTCCGGATCTGCTTCCGTCCGGCAAATCTATTTGTGTAACATCTCCGTTTATAACCATTTTGGAATTGAAACCCAGTCTGGTTAAAAACATCTTCATTTGTTCTCTTGTCGTGTTCTGTGCCTCATCTAATATAATGAAGCTGTCGTCTAAGGTTCTTCCCCTCATATATGCAAGGGGAGCTACCTCTATATTTCCTCTTTCAACGTATTTCTGATAAGTTTCAGCTCCCAGCATCTCAAAAAGAGCGTCATAAAGAGGTCTGAGATAAGGGTCTACCTTACTCTGCAAATCTCCGGGCAGAAATCCAAGCTTTTCACCTGCCTCGACAGCAGGTCTTGTAAGGATAATCCTATTTACATCTCCTGCTCTGAATGCCGTAACCGCCATCGCTACCGCAAGATATGTCTTTCCTGTTCCGGCAGGCCCTACTCCTATGGTAATGGTATTGTCCTTTATCGCCTTACAGTATTTTTTCTGTCCCAGCGTTTTGGGCTTTACCGGCTTTCCTTTTGAAGTAACACATATGCAGTCACCTGCAAGCTGTTCTATTTTTTCCTCGCTTCCCTCGTTTGTCAGAGAAATACAATACCTGACATTCTGCTCGCTGAGCATTTCGCCTCTGTTAAGAAGCGAAAGCAAACTTTCAACAACCTTTACCGCTTTTGAAACATTTTCTATATCTCCGCTTATCTTTAAATCAGAGCCTCGTTCCACCACCGAAACAGCATATTCGTTCTCAATGATTTTTATGTTCTCATCAAAATTACCGAAAAGTGCGGCAACGTTTTCAATGCGGTCGATATTAATTATTTGCTCCAAATTATGAAATCACCTTCAGAATAATTAAATTTATACGCAATTCTTCCGTTCAGCAATTCTGTTTTTTGCGAAAAAGCTTTCCCGATTTACACTGAATCTAAAAATTTAATGTAAAATAAACAAAATTAAACGGTTACTGCTATAACAATTATTGTAATTGTAGCATATTTTTAAAATTTAGTCACTAATTTCTAAAAATTTAAAGCCGTTTTTTTAAATTTCAGCACTTTGTAAAAATTCAACAGTTGTTTTTTGTGCAATTAGTATATAATCTTTTACTTAAACAAAAAAATTCTCCAAAAGTAAATATTTTTTAACAGTTATTTCAACATTGTTATTCACGATTGAAATAATCCGGGATAGCTGATATAATGAAGCTGTTATATTAACTTGAAGAGAGGATATAAAATGAAAAGAATAATCTTTGTTGTATTATTATCAGTTCTTATGCTCATATCAGGCTGTTCGGGTAATACGCAAGGCGGAAGTTCTTCATCAAAGACTGCGGAAAGTTCCGCTGTCGCTTCTTCAACCGAAAAGACTACGGAAAAGGCTTCTGAGGTTTCCACGGAAAGTTTCAGTGAAGAAATGACAGAAAAGCCCACCGAGGAAGCTACAAAACTTCCGCTGACGAAGAACAATCACACATCTTACATACATCTGGGAAACACAGGGGTTATAGGAAAAAAACTGTATTATTCAAACGACCACGAATGGGAATACTGCAAAAATGATGTTACTTCCGTACTGCCGGAGGATATTCTGGATTATACGGGAAAATTCTTTATTGTCGGTGATTATATTTACTATACTTCCAGGGTTGCAGATGACGGAAACTTTGCTGTAGAACTCAGAAGAATGAAGTTTGACGGAAGCGATGACGAATTTCTTACCGATGATGTTTCGCACGGCTTCAACTGCGTATATCTTGACGGATATATTCTTTACAACTGCTACTCGGAAACAGATGACTATTTCGGACTGATGTCGCTTAATCTTGAAACAGAAGAAAAAATAAACTATGCAAGCATAAACAATATACAGTATGCGTACAAGGGCAGAGCTTACTATCTTGACGGAAACTACATAAAATATTTCGACCCCAAGGAGGAACAGACAGGTATAGTACGAAATACAGGAGGCAGCTTCATCTGCGGCGATAATGAGTATATATACTACACATCGCCCGGAAACGGAGCAGGTCTTTTCAGAATAAACCTGAACGACTATTCTGTGAATGAGTTCGTAAAAAGCGGTGTATCCTCAAACTGTATCGTTGTAAACAACGTTGTATACTACTATCCGTACAATACAAGAAATACCTCCAAAATATCGGTTTTTGATATTTCAAAAGGTTCTGAGCTTCCGTTAATAGATATAAAGCTTACACGTAAAATATACCGCTTCTGGAGCGAAAACGGTTATCTGTTCTTCAATGTTCAGAACGGCAGCGATGACCTTAATATGTCTGATTATATAATAAACCTCAGCAACAAAAAAACTTATAAGATAAGCAATTATTTTGCTTCCGTAAATATAAGCCAGTAAGACTTCGGCGGTAGTGATATGGGAAAAAAACTTTATTTAACTGACCTTGACGGTACACTTCTCAACAGAGAAAGTACGGTTTCCTGCCGAAGCCGTGATATAATAAACTCGCTTATAAACAGCGGTACTATGTTTACTTATGCTACCGCACGTTCGTATAATTCGGCTAAAATCGTCACTGACGGCTTGTCTGTCAAACTGCCGATAATAGTTTTCAACGGTGCTTTTATATATGATATAAGTAAGGATAAATTTCTGCACAGCTCTTTTTTCAAAGAAAGTGATATTCTTTTCTTTATGGAATTAAGCAGGCTTTACGGCTTTACTCCGCTTGTCTATACATTTATCGGCGGCACTGAAAAAATACTCTGGAATAAAAACGGTAATCTGAGCAGCGGCTTTCTTTACTATCTTTCAAAAAGAAAAAACGATAAAAGAATGTGTGCTGTCGAAAGCCTTGAGGAGTCATTTTCGGGAGAGATATTTTACATAACCTTTATCGATGATTATGAAAAGCTTCTGCCTATGTACAGAAGCATAGAAAGCATAATGCACTTCAACTGCATATTTCAGCAGGAGCTTTACAGAAAAGAGTACTGGTGCGAAATTATGCCCGAAAGTGTAGATAAGGCAAGTGCTGCATGCCGTCTTAAAAGTATTCTGAAATGCGATGAACTTATAGTGTTCGGTGATTCACTCAACGATATTCCGATGTTTAAAATTGCCGACAGGTCTTACGCCGTTATGAACGCAAATGACAGGCTTAAACAAATTGCAACGGAAGTTATAGGCTATAATTACGATGACAGCGTAGCTGTAAAGCTGTCTGAAATTGAAGGTTTGGATGTGACAGAACTATGAAAGCACTAATAACAGGAGCAAGCTCAGGTATGGGCAGAGATATGGCGGAAATTCTTGCAGAAAAAGGATATGACCTTGTTATCACAGCACGAAGAGGCAACAGACTTTCTGCATTGAAAAATGATATTGAAGCAAAATATCCGTCTGTATCGGTAGAAACCGTGTGTGCTGACTTGTCAGATAAAAACGCCTGTATTCAGCTTTATGAAAGCCTTAAGGATAAAAACATAGATTTTCTTATAAACAATGCAGGCTTCGGTCTGTTCGGAGAATTTACGGAAACATCACTTGAAGATGAACTCAGAATGATTGATACAAATATTACCGCAGTGCATATACTTACAAAGCTGTTCTTAAAGGATTTCGTAAAGCGTGACAGCGGTATTATTCTCAACGTTGCATCTTCCGCAGGCTTTATGGCAGGCCCTCTTATGAGTACCTACTATGCTACCAAAAATTATGTAAGACGGCTTACTCAGGCGGTTTATCAGGAGATTAAGAACAGTAAATCAAATGTAAAAATTTCGGTTCTCTGTCCCGGCCCTGTAAACACGGAATTCAATGACGTTGCAAACGTTAAGTTTGCAATAGACGGTCTTGAAAGCAGCTTCGTTGCACGATATGCGATAGAAAAGGCTCTGAAAGGAAAGCTTACGATTATTCCAGGAAAATCTCTGAAGCTCGGTGTATTCTCTCTGAGATTTTTACCCGAAAAATTTATGCTTAAAATGTCATCAAATATTCAGAAAAGAAAATCATAGATAAAAAACAGGAAGGTTGGTAATTGAAATGAGATTGGATAAATTCCTCAAGGTTTCAAGAATTATAAAAAGACGTACAGTTGCAAATGAAGCCTGCGATGCTGACAGGGTTCTCGTAAACGGAAAGCCTCAGAGAGCATCGTACAATGTAAAACAGGGCGATATACTCGAAATACAGCTCGGTTCAAAGCTCTTTAAAGCCGAAATTCTTCAGATAAACGAGTTCGCAAAAAAAGAGGACGCTCCTCTTATGTACAGAACTATTGAATAATAAACAGGCTTGCGGCTGCACTCAGCGAGGCGATTGCAGAAATCCAAATGAAATTTGGATTTTGCCGATGCAGTTTCTGCATCGGCAGAAATGTTGAAGTACTTCAACATTTCCTGCCATCGCCTCTCACCCGAGCGGTCGCTCCTGTTCTTTTTCTCTCAGAAATAATTGACCTTAAACCGGCATATATTATTCTATCTATATGAAATACGGAGGTAAGTAATATATGTCAGATGAAAAGCAAAGACCCAGAATACCGCACAGCATTATAGTGGAAAACAGAAGCAATATATCACTTACGGGAATAACAAAGATGGGAAGTTTCGATGAACAGTCCGTAGTGGCATTTACCGACTACGGAGAAATACATATCCGTGGCAGCCGTCTGCATATAAGCAAGCTCAGCCTTGATACAAACGAGGTTGACATAGACGGTGAGCTGGAAGCCGTTATATACGTTCAGAACAGAAACAGCGGCGGATTTTTTTCGAGGCTTTTCAAATAAATTCCTGATAATATACTTTTTCGGAAAAGGGTGGTACGGCAGTTATGCAGTTTTTTGTCTGCCAGCAGATACAGCTTTTTGTTTATTCGGTTCTTTGCGGAATTATCATAGGAATTTTAAATGAGCCTTTCAGATTTCTGAGATATGCAGGTTTCAATTCAAAGACAGAGGTTTTTATTCAGGATATAATATTTATGTCTGCAAATGCCATTATAACCTTCTTTTTCACTCTTTGCTTCAACAAGGGTGATGTCAGATTTTTTATACTTTTCGGCGAGCTTGCAGGTTTTCTGCTGTTCAGATACAGTATCGGTATGCTGACAGGATACGTATTCGGATTCATTTTTTTCGTTATCAAAAAAATTTCTGTTGCAGTTAAATCATTTTTTAGTTTTATATTGTCGAAATTATATAAAACAATACGTTTTATATTGTCGAGATTACCATTATTTAATAAAGTGAAAAAATTTTCTTGCCATAGGGGGAAACTTTATTGTATAATAATCAAAAGTACAAATTTTTTCAGAAGGTAAGTGAGTGCCTGTGAAGCTGACAAATACCGGCAGCTCCGCCGCTCGTGACAGAAAAAATAAAAATAAAAATAAACATAAAAGCTTTGTTAAAATTTTTTCTGAAAACAGGGTCGAGTTCATAATATACGGTGCTTTTGTTGTCTTTTTGATTTATACCGCTTTTTTTCTGCTTTCTCAGCATAACGATATAGATAAGAAAAATCAGGAGCTTGAGGACATCAGAAGCCGCATTGTAATAGAAGAAGTAAAAAACGAGGAAGTAAATGATATTCTTAATTCAAACGAAGTCGATAACGAGGCATATATTGAAAAATCCGCAAGGGAAAATCTCGATTTTGCCTATAAAGACGAGCGTATTTTTGTAAACGTATCAGGAAACTAAATGTATTTCGGAAGGTTTATGTATTAAGGGTTATCGTTTTTAATATTTTTATGTATTTTTTAGGAGGACATTTTTTTAATGGCTGTTGAAGTTGGAAACATCTTAGAAGGTAAAGTTACAGGTATAACGGATTTCGGAGCTTTTGTCGAACTTCCTGACGGAAAATCAGGTATGGTACATATTTCTGAGGTTGCACCTGTTTACGTAAGCAAGATTTCGGAGTTTTTGCAGGAGGGACAGACGGTCAAAGTAAAGGTTCTGACCATAAACGAGGAAAACGGAAAAATAAGCTTGTCTATAAAGAGAGCAATGGAAAATAATAATAACGGCAATAACCGAAACAGAGGCGGCAGAAACGAGCGTGGCGAAAGAGGTGACAGAAAAGGCAGCTTCAGCGATGGTAAACGTAATAACGGCGGCAGACCCCGTTCCGATGGCGGCGGAAGAAAGTATGACAGACCACGCCAGAGTGCTCCTGCTGTTACAAGTCCCGGAGATTTTGAGTGGCACAGCTCAAAGAAAAATGAGGCTTCAAGCTTTGAGGATTTGATGTCCAAGTTCAAGCAGAGCAGCGAAGAAAAGTTTTCAGACCTCAAGAGAAATTCTGATGTTTCTGTTCGCAGACCCAGAAGGAATCAGAAGCCTTGAGTTCTGTTATAAAATAAAAATATAACTTCAGGGCTTCTGTATGAGTACCGCATAAGAAGCCCTTTTTGTTTTATTAAGATTTGAAGTCATTTTAGCATATGGAGGAATGATTATGAATATACTTGTATCGGGACTTTTAAATATAGAAACAACCGTTTCAGTTGACGGCTTTCCTGTTCCGTATAACCCCGTCAACTATAAATTTTTCGGAATAAATTCCAACGTTTCAGGAGTTGGATTCAATCTCGCAAAATCGCTTTCAACATTGGGCGATACGGTAAGTGTCATATCTTTTCTAGGCAATGATGTTGAAGCTGATATTGTTCTCGCTCAGCTTAAAAATGACAATATTCAAAGCAGGATTATCCGCACTCTGAAAAAAACTCCTGCGTCTGTAATATTGTATGACCCTCAGGGCAAACGTCAGATTTACTGCGACCTTAAAAACATTCAGGAACAAAGCGTAAATCCGTGCGATGTTGAAACCGAACTGAATACCTGTGATATAGCTGTACTCTGCAACATAAATTTCAACCGCAGACTTTTAAAATCAGCAAAAAATAAGGGTATAACAATTGCTACTGACGTACACGTGCTTTCAGATATAAATGACGATTATAACCGTGATTTTATGGAAAATGCGGATATTCTCTTTTTAAGCGATGAAGGTCTTCCCTGCGATGCGGCAGATTTTATACGTCAGCTTTATAACCGCTATCATAACAAAATCATAGTAATCGGAATGGGTTCAAAGGGTGCTATGCTTTTTGATTCCAAAACAGATGAAATATCTGTAATACCTGCCTATTATGCGGCAAAGGTCGTAAACACTGTGGGAGCAGGTGATTCTCTGTTTTCATCTTTTCTTCATTTCTATGCCAAGTATTCAGATGCAAAGGAAGCTCTGAAAAGAGCTGTCATATTTGCCGGAATAAAAATCGGATATAACGGTGCTTCTCTGGGTTTCTGTACGGAAGACGAAATAGAAAAAATTATCGGAAATATTTATACACCAGTTTCCAAGTTTTAAAGAAATAAAAAAATGAATTACTCTCCAAAAGGTGTAAAATAGTAAGTAACCAAACCAACCTTTTGAGACCTGAAGG
>ONBJ01000066.1 GCA_900316025.1 uncultured Eubacteriales bacterium | reverse complement strand
ACACACGGGGTTAGCTCGCTGATACTGTACAGGTTGCTGTACTTGAACGAGAAGCCCCCGCCTCTAAGCGAAGCGTAGGCGGCGGGAGTATGTCACGTGAAAATAAAATTATTCACAGATAAGGAATATAAAGGGGGAATGAATTTGAAAAAGGTAAAATTCGATATTTCTACTACACATATAATTATGCTGAGTTTTCTTATAGCTGTATTCATCGGAAGTCTGCTTCTTTCATTGCCGATAAGCACATCTGACGGAAAATCAGTACCATACATAGATGCTCTTTTTACAGCAACAACATCAATATGTGTAACAGGACTTGTCACCCTTCCGACATTCAGTACTTGGAGCGTTTTCGGGCAGATAATCATTCTTATTATGATACAGATAGGCGGTCTGGGAATAGTTGCTATTATGTCAGGTATTCTTATCAGCTTTAACCGCCGTTTCGGACTGAAAGACAGGATACTGCTTCAGGATGCGTTTAATCTGAGTTCTTTATCAGGAATAGTACGGTTTCTTAAAAAAGTACTTGCAGGTACTTTTATTGTTGAAGGTTCGGGAGCGTTGTTATATATGACAGTGTTTGTACCCGAATACGGTTTAAAAGGAATATGGATATCGGTATTCAATGCAGTTTCGGCATTTTGTAATGCAGGCATAGATATTATATCAGAAGACAGTTTATGTCCGTATGTATTGAATCCGATGGTCAACTTTGTTACAAGCCTGATGGTTATTCTGGGAGGAATAGGCTATATTGTCTGGTGGGACGTTATAAGGATAGCACGGTATTTTCCCGAAAAGAAATTCCGTTGTTTTTCTATGCTGTCACTTCACAGTAAACTTGCTCTGACAACAACAACTATATTGCTTATCTGGGGAACAGCAGGATTTTTTGCGTTTGAATATCACAATCCGCTGACAATTGGAAATTTATCATTCCTTGAAAAAATTCAGGTATCATTTTTTCAGTCTATGACAACAAGAACCGCTGGATTTGCCTCTGTACCGCAGCAGTATCTGACAAATCCGTCAGCCGTATTTTCGCTGTTTCTGATGTTTATAGGTGGTTCTCCTGTGGGAACTGCCGGCGGAGTAAAGACGGTGACTATGGCTGTTCTGATGTCTTCCGCATTAGCCGCTATTCGGAACAAGCAGGAACTTTCTTTATTTAAAAGAAGAATTTCCAGACAGGCAATAAGCAAAGCGGTGGCTGTTGTTACTGTTTCGTTTATGATAATGTTTATTTCAACGATATTGCTTTCGGTTGTTACCAAGGCCGATATTATGGATATTGCCTATGAAACGGTAAGTGCTACGGCAACTGTCGGACTTACGAGAAATCTTACTTCTTCGCTTAATAGCTGGGGAAAAATCATAATCATTATCACTATGTATCTTGGCAGAGTAGGGCCTATTTCCCTGCTTATTGCCTTTAATACAAAGAAAAATAAAAGCAATATCATAAAAGACCCTGTAGAGGAAATCAGTATCGGATAATTTATCGGAAAATAAGGAGGAAAACAAAGTGGTGAACGGTAAGACATACGCTGTGTTCGGACTTGGAAGATATGGTCGTGCAGTAGCAAAGGAACTTGTAAGCAACGGTGCTGAGGTTCTTGCGGTGGATATTGATGAAGAAAAAATCAATGAAGCAATCACCGAAATTCCTTTTTGTAAGTGTGCAGATGTAACTGACCCTGAAGTGCTGAAACAGCTTGGTATCTCCAATATAGATGTTGCAATAATTTCTATGGCATCAAATCTTGAGGCAAGCGTTATGGCTACAATGCTTTGCAAGGAAATGGGAGTAAAAACAGTCATATCGAAATGTTCCAGCGAAATGAATTGTAAAATACTCGGCAAGATAGGTGCTGACAAGGTTATATTTCCAGAATGGGAGTCGGGAACAAGACTGGCAAAAAATCTGCTGAGTTCAGGATTGGTGGATATTCTCGAAATATCTCCTGATGTTTCTATGGTGGAACTTGCGGTAAAACCCGAATGGGAAAACAAAAGTCTGCTTGAACTGAATCTCAGAAAAAAATATTCCATAAATATTGTTGCCATTATTGAAAACGGAAAAGTCAGCGTTAAGGTTGACCCTGAAAATCCTCTCAATAAGACAATGCGTCTTATTGTTATTGCTGATACGGCAAAACTACGCAAGCTCAAATAATATAATAATTACGCAACCAGACATTACATAAATTAGATTATTCTGACAAGTCTGATTGGTGGAAACTTTCGGAACTCTGTGTTATAGTTTTCATAGCATCAGACAGAGGAGGATTTCTATGAAAAAAATATTGAAAAAATACTGATAACTACAGCGATAATTCTTGCATCGCTGGTTGTACTCGGTTCAGCCGCTTATGAAATGATAAAAGGATTAAAAAAATCACAATGTCGGTAATACTGTTATGGAAAACGTGGGGCATTGGGTACGGACGACTTAAAAACCATATTGACAAATCAAAAATAAAATGATATACTGCCAATTGATAGAGGTTTGCCTGTATGAAAAATTTTGGCAAACACGAAAGGAGTACGAATATGATTGTTAAAGAGGTATTTTTCGGCTAACTGAATATTGGCACAGATGTCAGTTCAGGGGACAGTGTCCCTTCTGTTGTTGTGCCGTTTTAAGGAACCTTTCGTGATCATTGACTGTTAATTTCAGCACACTCGGAAAGGGTGTGCTTTTTATATGCTTTTTCAGCCGCAGAGATCCCTTGAGGGTTGCTTTCTGCGGCATTTTTGCACCCAATTTCAGTTAGCATCGGAATAGTGACCGATAAAACAAAAATAACTGAAATCGGAGGAAAAAACATTGAATATTAATGATTACGGATTTGATTTTTATATAGGCACAGAAAGTATCAGCGGAACTCCTGCACGTGTTACTGCTGTTCACAAAGGACGTTTCGGAATTGTGTCCGACTATGGCGAAAGCTATGCGGTGCTGAAAGGTAAGGAATACTATCATAATGGCGAGAGTTTTCCGACGGTGGGCGACTTCGTACTTATCGAACACAACAGAGGCGGTGACAGCCTCATAATTAAAACACTAAAGCGTAGAACTTACTTTTCACGGCGTGATCCCGATAAGGGGAGAGGTGAGCAGGCGATTGCGGCAAACTTTGATTATGTGTTCATAATGCAGTCGATGAATCACGACTTCAACCCGAAGCGTCTGGAGAGATACATTACCGCCGCACGTCAGTCAAAAGCTGAGCCTGTCATCGTACTAACAAAGGCTGATCTGACAGACGATTATCTGCCTTATATTATTGAAGCAAGCAACGCTGCGGAGGGTGTTAAGCTCTGCATCGTCAGTGCAAAAACCGGATATGGAATGGACGAGCTGTCGCCCTATCTGCAAAAGGGTAAAACACTTGTTTTCCTTGGTTCATCGGGTGTAGGAAAATCAAGCCTTGTCAATGCACTTGCGGGGGAGAATATAATGGACGTAAACGGAATCAGAGAAGATGACAGCAAGGGCAGACATACGACTACTCACCGTCAGCTTATTATGCTGAAAAACGGAGTTATGATTATCGACACTCCCGGTATGCGTGAGCTTGGAATGTGGGATATAAGTGCAGGTCTGAACGAAGCCTTTCCGGATATTGAAGCTCTCACAGGTTGCTGTAAATTCCGTGACTGCAGACACGAAAATGAACCCGGCTGTGCTGTGCGTGAAGCTATCCGAAGCGGTGAGCTTGATGAAAGACGTTTTGAAAGCTACAGAAAAATAAAAACGGAAGCAAAATACGGCGGTGACTCTGCCGAATACCGCAGACAGAAAGAGAAGTTTTTCAAGACTGTTACGATAAATGAAAGAAAAAAGAAGAAAGCGGTGTATTAATATGAATATTACTGTGAGAAATATTACCGAAAAAGACCATTATGATATAGAACTGGTGGTAAAAAGAGCTTTCTGGAATTTGTATATGCCCGGTTGTGATGAGCATTATCTGGTACACAGGCTTTGGAATGAACCCTGCTATATACCTGAGCTTTCACTTGTTGCATTGGCTGATGAAAAAATAGTAGGTGCTATTCTGTACTCAAAAGCCAGAATCGAAACCGACAACAGCAGTATAGAAATATTGACTTTCGGTCCTTTATGCGTTGTTCCTGATTATCAGAAAATGGGTATCGGCAAAAAGCTGTTGTTGGAGTCTATGAGCTTGGCGACCGAGAAGGGATACAAGGCAATTTTTATTTGCGGTGTTACTGAATATTATCCTAAGTTCGGCTTTAAGACAGCTGATACTTTCGGTATAACAATGCCAGACGGTTCAAATTTTGACGCATTTATGGGATATGAGCTTCAGAAAAACGCATTAAAAGGCGTGACAGGGAAGTTCTATGAATCTGATATTTTTGATTGCGATGTACATGATGAGAATTATGTTGTAGCGGTAGATGAATTTGACAAGAATTTTCCGTATATGGAAAAGAAAGTGTTGCCGCATCAGTGGAGGTAAGGACAATGCCATCAACTTAAGATACACTTACTTTAAGCGGTGACAATTAAAAGTTTTGTCCACTTTTTTCAAAAAGTGGGCAGGGTCAAGGGGCGGCAGCCCCTTGTGGGATTTTTAAGGGCGAAGCCCTTAAACTCCCCATAAAAATCCAAAATTTGCGTAAGCAAATTTTGTCAATAGCACTTTGATTTTCAACCGCATAGGTAGAGATTTTCTTGATTTTTTAATGCAGTTGTCCTGTCAATAACGATAGTTTATATTGATTTTAATATTGAATTGTGATAAAATTACATAAGTTAACTAAATGATTTATGATAGAAATTTTGCTGGAGCGATAACGATATGTGGTGCGAAAAATGTAAACATGAAACAAATAATGGAATATGTGAATTATGTGGTGATAATACCGAACCGGTCGTCCCCGTAGAGGTTTACTGGTGTAGGCATTGTAATATACCGATAATAAAATATGAAAATGACTTAACTAAAGCTCAATGCTCATTGTGTAATAATAAAACAAAATATATAGCTAAGGATCTTAGACCTGTATTTCCGGAGGAAAGATTATTACTGGAACTATTGCTTGATAAACCTTTGGCTTTTATCAATTCTTCTGTGTGGGCAAATAACAATCGTTATTATATTGACGGCAAATCTATGACGATTACCTCTAAACATTATAAGAAATATTCTGAGGAGTATATCCATAAGATGCTTGATGAATATACAGTTAAAAATTCCTACGACAGCTTTGATAAGTATATTGCTCTTTTTGTGGATGCTAATAGAAACAGGCTGAATGAGATTATTTCTGAGGCTCATGAGTTTATACAAAAGGAATCGGAAAAATATTCCATTACAAGCATAGTAATATCATTTTCAGGTGGTAAAGATTCTACTGTTACTGCCGATTTAGTAGTAAAAGCACTGAGTGACCCGAGTATAGTACATATTTTTGGAAATACTACATTAGAATTTCCTTTTACAACAGAGTATGCTGAACGTTTCCGAAAGAACAACCCAAAAGCGATATTTCGTATTGCACTCAACAGAGAACAAAATTTCATGAAGGTATGTGAGGACATCGGTCCACCAGCACGTATGATGAGATGGTGCTGTTCTATGTTTAAGACAGGTCCTATTACGCGAATACTTAACCGTTATTACAGAGATAAAAACATTCTTACATTTTATGGAATACGAAAATGTGAATCTGTTAGCAGAAGCAAATATAATCGTGTGGAAAATAATGCTGAATTGGTGAAAATACAAAAGCAGAAAGTTGCATCACCGATATTTTACTGGATGGATATTGACATCTGGCTTTATCTTTTAGGAGAAAACATTGATTTTAATAACGCATATCGTCTTGGATATGATCGTGTAGGATGTTGGTGCTGTCCTAATAACAACGAGTGGGCTCAGTTTCTTTCTTCAATATATATGACTGAAAAATACAACGAGTGGAGAAGCTTTCTGATAGGATTTGCTAAAAAAATAGGTAAGCCTGATGCAGAAGTATATGTTAATACTGGTAAGTGGAAAGCACGTCAAGGTGGAAACGGTATTAAGGCTGCTGAAGATGTGAAGATTCGATATACAAATTGTACAGCAGAAGAACATGCAAAAATATACCGTCTGAATCGTCCGATTGACGATGAATTTTTGAATATGCTTACACCATTCGGAATAGTTTCAAAGGAACTTGGACGAAAGCTTATTAACGAAACAATTGTTCTTGATACGGCTACTAATACGCCGATATTATCGGTACAACCGTTCAATCAGGCTGACTATGAGTATTCTGTTAAGATCAGGACGATGAATGTTTCTAATTACGATGATCTGCAAAGAATGGTAGCCTATCAGGTACGCAAATTCAATGCCTGTCGTAAGTGTTTGAAATGCGAATCTTTGTGCCGCTTTGGTGCTATATCAATTACAGCAGGCACATATCGTATAGATCCTGACAAGTGTAAACGCTGTA
>ONBJ01000051.1 GCA_900316025.1 uncultured Eubacteriales bacterium | reverse complement strand
GGCAAATCCGAAAAGAATATTGCTGATTTATTTGATATGCTTATCGCCTGATATTTTTGTGCATTTTTACAACACTTTATTAAATTTGCTCATTTATAGAATTATAAATATTTTGTGTCGCCCGACCATATCATTCGGGTAATAAAAAGCTTTTTAGGGATAAAAAAACACCATTTTTCAGCACACATTCAAGCAGATTTTAGATTTTGTTAAAATGCAACAAAATTTCTATTAACAATTTATTAATAAAACGTATTTACTTTTTGTAAAACATTTGTTATAATTTCATTAACAAATTATTAAGGGAGGACGTGATTGATATGATAAACTTTTTTAAAAACTGCGTGTGTGTTGCTCTTACAACATTGGTAATGGCTCAGGGTGTTGCTCTTACATCGTTTGCAGCAGAAACTCACGCAGTTGAATCATCAGCATCTGTAAGCACAGTTGCTTCACAGACAACAGCTTCATATATCACTCTCGGTGCAGGACAGACAAAATACATGACTTCTGTTTTCCC
Source organism: uncultured Eubacteriales bacterium (assembly GCA_900316025.1). Taxonomy (GTDB): domain Bacteria; phylum Bacillota; class Clostridia; order Oscillospirales; family Acutalibacteraceae; genus CAG-964. Next base: position 9,909 of record ONBJ01000051.1, on the reverse strand, counting down.
CATTTCGGGAAAAGTAGTATACAGAAGCAGCAGTGCCTCCACTGTAAACGTAACTGCAGGCGGCAAAATGACCGTTCTCAAGACTGGCGGTGCAACCGTTACAGCTACAATGACAGACAGTGGCAACGTTTACAGATGTTATGTAACCGCACTGACTGCTCCCACAAGCGTAAAACTCAACAAAAGTACTGTATCAACAGTTGCAGGCAAATCATTTGCACTGACAGCTTCAGTATCACCTGAAAGAACAGTAGACACTGTTACATGGAAAAGCAGCAATACATCTGTAGCTACCGTAAGCAGCACAGGTGTTGTAAAAACTCTCAAGAGCGGATACGCTACTATTACTGCAACAACATACAACGGACTGAGCAGTTCATGTCAGTTTACTGTAAAACCTTCTCCCACATCTATAAAACTTGACAAAACGACCCTTTCACTCGAGAATGGCAAAACATACACACTTTCAAAGACATTAACACCCTCAAATGCTTACTCTTCTGTAGAGTGGAAGAGCGACAATTCAAGTATAGCTTCCGTATCTTCAAGCGGAGTTGTAACAGCTACAGGCGTTGGAAAGACAGTTATAAGAGTTACAACATGTAACGGTATATCTGCTTCCTGTACAGTTACAGTAAAAGACAACAGTCTTACTGATGCTGATAAGGTATTGAAGCTCGTAAACGAAGAAAGAAAAAAGGCAGGTGTTCCTGTGTTAAGTACAAATTCTGCACTTAACAAGGCTGCACAGAAGAGAGCTGAAGAAATTTCAAGAACATTTAATCACAAAAGACCCGACGGTTCATCATGCTTCACAGTACTTGACGATTTCAGAGTAGACTATATGGCAGCAGGCGAGAACATCGCAGCAGGTCAGAAAACATCTGAAGCTGTTATGACAGCATGGATGAATTCCGCAGGACACAAGAAGAACATTCTCAATTCCAACTTCAAGAATATCGGTATCGGCTGTTATGTAAAGGACGGCTGCAAATACTGGGTTCAGATATTTATAAGCTAATAGGTCAGATTTGTACAATCAGAAAATGCCCCGATGCTTCTACAGGCATCGGGGCATTAAAGATTTATGTACTTTGAGTTTGAAAGTGCAACACTTAAACTACTAAACTACATTTTCAATAAAATTTACTTTATATTATGTTTTTGAATTTTTTCAATAAGCTTTTTATACAGGGTTGTATGTGTGGATTTCTTGAATCTTACTCCACTGATTCTGGCAATAGCTTTTTTGCTGAGATTAGTTGAATTTACATAAATATTTTCTATTATATCCCCCATGTGAAGGTTTATGTTGTCATCAATCGCTTCTATTTTTCTTTGAATATCTGTAAGCGATGAAATGGTAAGTGTCATATCCACCGTAAAAAGTATCAGAAATATAAATGCAGCAATATCTATAAATATCGGCATAATAAGAGTGCTTACATATTCAAAGAACGGATATATTACAAAAACAATCAGCAGTCCCACCAAAGCAAAACCTATGGACGCAGGCACACAAATCCTTCCGTTGATATTGAAAGGCATATTACTGTAATCCCACCAATAAGCATGAAAAAGCTTTTCAAGAAGCAGAGATGTTGAATACTCCAGAACAGCACTTCCTAACAAACCTATTAAAAATATCTGCCACCACGTCAGAGCAGGAAGGTTATTTAATTTTATAATATCAAGCATTATAAAAGCGGCGATTGAACCAACTCCGTAAATGGGACATACCGTACCAAAAAGGAAACCACGGTTTTCCCATTTTTTGTTGCATATTGTACAGTATATCGTTTCCCAAACCCAACCTAAAAAACTGAAAATAATAAACTCAACAAAATATTTATTAATCATATTTTCTCTCCTTACGGTAAAAAAGGGTTTCTTTGAGAGCACAATATTTATCCGACAAACAAATTACCCATGCAATACGGCTTCTGGGTATTCTTGTAATATTAAGCGGCCACATATGACTGTCAATAGCCTCATATACATTTTTGCTGACATTAAATTTCTTTTTTGCGTTTTCTGCCGCACAAGCTGCATGTGAAAAACCATGCAGTCTGATACACGGGTTATTGTGCCAGTCATACAGGTAAAAATCATGCAGCATAGCAGCTTCCACAAGTTCTTTTTCATTGGCTTTGATTTTCAGCTTTCTGTTAAACTGAAAGCTTATCCATGCAACATATACACAGTGTTCATATGTTGAAATTTTACCATGCTGAATATAATTTTTCATAGATTTAACTTCAGGATTTTTTGAGTAAACATCAATCAGACTGCAAAATTCTTCACTATATTTTCTCATTATTAAACTACCCTTAATTTTATTATCATATAGTTTTTAGCTTATCACAAAAGCAATAAAAATTCAATGTTATGCAAAAATTTAAAAATCGGATTGATTATTTATAAAAAATAAACTCTGCCATTTGCTTTTTAGGACAGAGCTTATTTTTTTCATTATGACTTTTATTCGGTTAATCTGAAAACATTGATGTACTCATTCATACTGACAAATTTCTGATAGAAAAGCTTATCGGTATCCAGCGTGATTTCCATACTTTTTGAGTTAAGTTCCTTTACAATTTCCCTGAGATTATCGGCTGATTCCTCTGCAAAGCCGTTATAGTTGAAATATGCAAGGGTTATATGCGGCGTAAGGTACGGATAAGGACACACCCTGACTTTATCCACCATAGAATACAGCTTCTGAAGCTTGTTCCATTGCGATTTATCCTCAGGAACAAGTGCGGCAATAAGACTTGTATTTACCATATTTACTATATAGTTGAGTTTCATTTTGATTTTGTGTGATTCAATCGGTTCTTGTCTGATAATTCTCAGCAGCTTTACCTCGTTACGGAAAACATCAGCAGATATTTCCTCAATGCTTTCGGCTGCACTCAGGTCATGCAGCGTCATATGGAGAGTATTCTCTCTGAGCCTTTCGCAAAAGCACTCCCCTGCTTCCTCATACAGCTTATCTATTATTTTATTGAGCTTTTTCTTTGTTTTTCCGCAAAGGTCAAACACTACCGTGTCACCATAAAAGGCTTTGAAGCTGTTTTCGGAATTTACCTTCTGATGTACTCTTTCGTCGGCTTCAAATTTTCCATCTCCGAGCTGAAGCTCCGCCTGCTGATAGCTTATTCTGCTTAAAAAATCACTGTATTTTTCCATATTTTAAATTCATCTCCTTGTCATATTTTACGGCTCAGTACGAAATAATTCTATATTAAGATAATACACTTAAATAAGTTTCTTATCAACCGTAAATTCACATAAATTTATATGCGTTTTTTTATGTAATATTTAAAAGCCTTTACCTTTCCGATATTGACAAGATTATTTTTTATCGTTTATAACATCGGAACAGTTAAAGTTTATATTTTATTTGACAGTGTATGTATAATTATGGTATGATTGAATGTATATAAAACATCTTATTTTAAAATTTTTTATGCTAAAGTTGTATAATTTGCATAAGAAAGGACGGATAAAAATGGGAAGGATATTCTTTGAAAGACGACCTGACGGAATGTACGTTGTAAACAGTCTTGTATATCCCGAAATGGTAAACAATCCTGAATTAATGATTGGCTCTTACAGAAATGTTGAGGGGCTGCTTATAATAAGGACAGGAAATTTTCGTGGCAGACCTTCTTTTGAATGCAGGGTGAACGGTCTTGTTCAGCTCAGCAGATATTTAGGCGGCACGGTTTCAAAAAGAAAGTTCCTTGATATTATTTACAAAGCCATACAGATTATGAAAGGCTGCAAAAGAAACAGGCTCAATCTCAACAACCTGTATTTTCACAAGGATTTTATGTTCATAGAACCCAACAGCGGCAGACTTTTCTGTATTTATTTTCCTGTAATCAGTATTCAGAATGCGGCTATGCCTTATATGTTTTTTAAGCAGATTGCTTTCAACGTACTTTTTGACGGCGGAGATGACAGAGCATATGTATATGATTACATAAACTTTTTCAAAAATCCCAACGGCTTTTCTCTTGAAGAATTTGAAAATTTCATAGTCAGTCTTTCAGGAAAAAATACACCGAACAACAATTCGGGATTTGCAAAACCTGTAAATCTGCAAAATCCCCACAATCTGAAAAGTCCGCAGAATTTGCAAAGCCTGCAGGTTTCGCAAAACTTTTCTGCTCAGAACATGACTTCACCACGAACTGATTATTATTACTCAAAGCCTGCTGCGGAAGTACCAGATTTTCCTGAAAAGAAAGCTTCATCGCTCTTACCTGACAACGATATAAAGGCTTCACAAAAAGAAATCACAGACACGGAAAATAATTCCGTTGATACAAAAGACATAAAAAATAAAAAGCCTGTTTCACTGAAAAAGGAAGATATTCCTGCAACACCTGACGCTGATAAAATTGCCGAAATAATGCCGCCTGCCGATATAAGCACAGCACCCGAAAAAGCAAATTATGATTTTGAAAAGGCTGATACAAACACCGCCGAAAACACTATAAATGCTGTTGTTGCCTGTGATACTCCGAAAGACACGGAAATTATGGATAGTTCAACAAAAACAACGGAGATACTCCCGACTGAAACAACATCATCACACAAAATAAAAATATGTGATAACTGCGGTTCAGAAAACGAAAGCTCTGCCGTGTTCTGCTTTGAGTGCGGAAAAAGGTTCGGAAAAACCGAAGATAAAAGCTCAGTTTCGGACGAAGTTAAAATCTGCGATAACTGCGGTTCTGAAAACGAAAGCTCTGCCGTGTTCTGCTTTGAGTGCGGAAAAAGGTTGGATAAATCCGAAGATACCAGAAAATCTGCAAGCTTTGAAAATGAGGATACGGACGCATACGATAAAACCAGCATTCTGTCAGGAAATTTTATAACGGAAAAATATCCTTATCTGATAAGAGTAAGAAACGGTGAGAAAATCATAATAAACAAGCCTTTGTTCAAAATCGGCAGAGAAAAAGCAAGCTGTGATTACGCTGTCGATAACAACCGTGCTGTAAGCCGTACCCATGCAGCAATAATAACAAGAAATAACTGCTGCTACATAACCGACCTCGGTTCGGTAAATAAGACCTATGTTAATGATGTAATTATCCCTCCTCAGAAAGAAGTTGAAATATCTCCTTCAAATTCACATATCAGCATAAAACTGGCTGATGAGGAATTTCAGTTTTTTACAGAGCAGCAGACATTTCTCAGGTAAAAATAACAGCTTTCGGCTTTGCTGCGGCGATTGCAGCTACCCGTGATTTATCACGGGCGGTAAAAGTGCCTGCACTTTTACCTGCTCAAAATATTTCATATTTTGAGTGCTGCAATCGCCTGTGTGAGCATAGCCGAAAGCTTTTTGCGTGAATATAGAATTAAAATCCAAAAACAGTTGCAACATTTTTTCAAATATAATATAATTAAAGAGGTTTCTCAAACTAATTATTGAAATCAGGAGGAATAGTATGACTTACAACGAAAACGAATATGATGAGATATTGTCTGATGACGAAAACGAAACAGAAAGCGATAATTTTTCGGATAATCAGGAAGACCTGACGGAAGGTACTTCTGAAGATACTGATTCGGCTTCAGTTGATACGGAAAACAGCGAAAGCAGCAAAGAGGATATTTTATCGGAATTTTCATATGATGACGATGACGAGGAGGAAGAAAAATACACCTCACAATTCGGCGAGCTTGAAGAATTTGTAGAAGGCTATGACAAGAACGATTTTACGGAAGAAGCTCTTGCTGAAACAAACACAAAAGTCAAAAAGAAGATGAAATCTTCAACAAAGATTACAATAGCCGTTATAGCAGTTATTGTCCTTGCCATACTGGCAGCAGGAGTATATTTCATATTCTTCAACAAATCAATACAGGGAAAGTGGATTGTAAATCAAACAGATTCAAGCACAGGACAAACATCTACAGCATACTATAATTTCAGAAATAATTACCTTGAGGTTATAAGCTGCGATAATTACTTATATCAGAAAAACACCTATACCGATGTAAAATACGAAAGCAATTCGTTCTCCATTTATCAGGACGGAGAAGTTATCATAAAATTTTTGTATGATGTACAGGGTAATCTCATTCAGGGGAAGAAACTTACACTCACTATAGACGGTTATGGTGATGAAGGAAAGTTCGATATGACAAACACTTGGGATATTCCTGCATATGACAGTCTGCAAGGACCTGAGTTCAAAAACAATGACAGCATTGTCGGCATATGGAAAAACAGCGATTCCATTTCCTCATACGGCTATATCGAATATATAAGATTTGATGCTGACGGATTTATGAAACAGTACAGCGGATATAATTCCAGAATAGTTGAAACTATTCAGAAGTATAATTTTGACGGAAAGAATATCACTATGAAATATGATGATGAATATTCCGTTGAAGCTTCCGTAAAGAACAACAAGCTTTCAATAAATACCGAAAATGCTTACGTAGGAAAAATCACCATAGAATACGACAAAATCGGCGAGGACGATTTCAACAAGGATATTTCAACGCTTAAGGCCGGAGAATACGAAATGCCTACACAGGCTCAGCTACCCGATGATGTTCAGATTCCCGAAACTGAAACATCTGTAAGCACAGAAAATACTTCCGAAACCGAAAAGGTAACAGAAACCGCAACCAAATCAGAATAATACAACTCAGAACCGTATCACTTAAATGTGATACGGTTCTGCTTATAGTATCTTAAATTTCAAAAATACTCTGCACTAAACATATATAAATATTGATTTAACAGTCTGATTATGGTATAATAAGCACAAGTAAGCCGAAATCGGTTTGAATAAGTACATTATTACAGACTTTCAACGACTGATAATTTATAAAGGAGTTGTTTTTTATGGCAAATGAATCAAGAGCATTTCACCTTATCAACGGAGTAAATCTTGATGATATTGTAAAGTCCGTAACATCATTTCTGAACATTGAAAAGCATATGGAGGTTCAGTCCTCCCCTACAGCGGAAGGATATATTTTACAAGCAAGTCAGCCAAAAGACGCATGGAAAACCCTTTCGGGTACACGTCTTGCAATAACAGTAAACTTTGTTCTTTCAGGTGATGTGCTTAACGTAATGGTTGGAGAAGGCAACTGGTCAGATAAGCTTGGTGCAGGTGCTGTAGGTCTTTTCATCGCATGGCCTCTGGCTATATCCGCAGGCTTCGGAGCGTTCAGACAAAAACGTCTGCCTTCCGAAATATTTGCCGTTATCGAAAAAGCTATATATACGGGCGGTCAGCAGGTTCTTATAAACAGTGCAGGCTCAAAAGTCGGCAGCGACCAGGTTGTTTGTCCCAAATGTAAGGCTATAAATCCCGAAAGTTCAAAATTCTGCAACAAGTGCGGCTCTCCTATAAGCAATAACTGCCCTGACTGCGGTGCAAAGCTTATAAACGGTGCTAAATTCTGCAATCAGTGCGGTAAACAGCTTTGATTTTTCACTCAGTTAAGCTACAAAAAACATAAAGTTTAGGTCAAGCCTTTTCAAAGGCTTGCGGTTTCCAAAGGCAGAGCCTTTGGTCAGGATTTTTAAGGGTGAAACCCTTAAAAACTCAACACTTCAAAGCCCGAATGCCGTTTTTAGGGCATTCGGGCAAATAATATGCCTGCTCATTATTTTTTCAAAATAATGAGCAGGCTGCTTTTTTATCAGGACATAGCCTCTATACGTTTTTTCAGAAGCTCCTTATTCTGTTTCTGTGTCTTGATTACCTTCATTCTTGAGAACTCCTCCCTGTCCATCTCGTCAAGGGCATCTGTTATCATCTTAACGTCATTCTCAAAACGAGGTATCATAATATTTTTAAGAGCGTTTGCACGTCTTTGCGTGGTCTTTATAGCCACGGCAAGCCTGTATACACTGTTTTCTATCTCAGCAAGTATCGCTGTGAGCCGCTTTACCTGTACAAACTTGAACCTTGCATTATCAAGTACATTGTTCGTTTCATACATACCGTATTCAAGCGATATTCCTGCGGTGCTGTCGTAATCTATCGTAACTATCGGAATTTCAACGCCCATAACGCTCCTGTACGAAATCTGGAGAGTATCCTCTATCGGAATGGCGTTCGCTATGGCACTGTTGAAACCTATGGTTATATTAGCCGTCTGCAAGCTGAGATATGCCTCGCTGTAGGCATCATCAATTTTGCTCTGTATTTCGTTTGCCTTGTCTATCAGAGCCATCATTTCCCTTATAAGAATATTTCTTTTCTTATCCATAAGGTCATAGCCTACTTTGGCAAGAGCCAGTGATTTTTTCATATTGATAAGATTACCTTTTGTTGCAGCAGTCTTACCTGCCATTTAAATCACCGCTTTCCTTTATTTATACGGGAGTGTTCTGCCTTGCGTCCCTCTCCTCGATGTTGTCTATATAGTGGGCATTGAGCGTTTCATCATCTACACGGTCAAGCTCACTCTTGGGAAGGTGCGACAAAAGCTCCCAGCCTAAATCCAGACTTTGTTCGATAGTTCTGTTATCGTTTCTGCCCTGCTTTACAAATCTCTGTTCAAACAGTCTGCCGAACTGTATATACTTCTTGTCTACCGCAGAAAGCTCCTCCTCACCGATAACCGATGACAGAGAACGTGCGTCCATAACTTTTGCATACGAAGCAAAAAGCTGGTTTGCAAGTGCCTGATGATCCTCTCTTGTAAAGCCCTTTCCTATACCGTCCTTCATAAGTCGTGAAAGTGAAGGAAGTACCGAAACAGGCGGATATATTCCCTGTGCCTGCAAAGACCTGTCAAGAACAATCTGTCCTTCGGTAATATATCCCGTAAGGTCGGGTATAGGGTGTGTAATATCATCGTTGGGCATTGTAAGTATCGGTATCTGCGTAACAGAACCCTGTTTTCCCTTTACCATTCCTGCACGTTCATATAAAGATGCAAGGTCAGAGTACATATATCCGGGGAAACCCTTTCTTCCGGGAATTTCTCCCTTTGATGTGCTGAACTCACGCAGTGCCTCGGCATATGATGTCATATCAGTCATAATTACAAGTACGTGCTTGTTCTGCTCAAATGCAAGATACTCAGCCGTAGCAAGAGCACATCTCGGCGTAAGTATACGCTCTATAATAGGGTCGTTCGCAAGGTTTAAAAACATTACAACCCTTTGCAGTACTCCCGATTCCTCAAAGCTTCTTCTGAAATAATCGGCAACATCGTTTTTTACGCCCATAGCCGCAAATACTACTACAAAGCCCTGCCCTGCCGTATCGGCGATTTTAGCCTGTCTTACTATCTGTACCGCAAGTTCGTTGTGGCTCATACCTGAACCCGAAAATATAGGAAGCTTCTGTCCTCTTATCAGGGTCATAAGCGTATCTATAGTGGAAATTCCGGTATTTATGTAGTTCTGAGGATATATACGTGAAACAGGGTTTATCGGAGAACCGTTTATATCATATTTCTTATCGGGAAATACATCTCCGAAGCCGTCTATAGGCTCGCCTGCACCGTTGAACACTCTGCCGACTACCTCTGAGGAAAGCGATACTTCCATAGGGTGTCCTGTCAGCCTTGTTCTTGTGTTGGAAAGCGAGATTGAACGTGTACCCTGAAATACCTGTACTACTACACGCTCACCCTCCATAGTTACAATTCTTCCCCTGCGTACCGTGCCGTCATCTAAACGAATGTCCACAACCTCATCGAAGAAAGCGTCTTTTACTCCGTCGATAACTATAAGTGAACCGTTTATTTCCTTAACGCCCACATAATCTATAATCATTGGTGCTTACCTTCTTTCAATGAATGTGAAGTACTCACCGCCTATAGAGGCGGGAGCTTCCTTTAATCCGCCCAACCTTGCAAAGGATTTCATTTTACAGGCATCAGTTTCCGAGGCTATGG
>ONBJ01000065.1 GCA_900316025.1 uncultured Eubacteriales bacterium | reverse complement strand
TCTCCTCTCAATCTTATTGATACCATTATACCTCAATCATTCTCGATAGGAAAGTATGAAATTGATTTTTTGCTAAATGTTTTTAGTCGAGAGTATAGAAAAACAGCTTGCACACTTTTTGCATTTTTAGCTGAGTGTGTTACAATGAAATAAAGGACAGAAAAGGAATGAACAAAATGGCAAGAAAGAAGAAAGAAAGCACACCCGGAGAGAATCTCGCAAAGCAGATCATCGAGCAGTACAATCCTAAAAGCGTAGCAGATATGCAGAACGCACTGAAAGATATTTTCGAACCGATGTTTGAGGCAATGCTTCAAGGAGAGATGAACGGACATCTTGGTTACAAAAACAACGATCACGGTGCTAAATCTACCGATAACCGCCGTAACGGATACACAAGAAAAAAAATCAAGACCACGGCGGGCGAAGTAGATATCAAGGTTCCTCGTGACCGCGATTCGAGCTTTGAACCTAAGCTTGTTCCTAAACGTCAGAAAGATGTATCGGAAATTGAGGCAAAAGTATTGGCTATGTATGCACGCGGAATGAGCCAGCGAGACATTGCCGAGACGATCGAGGATATCTACGGATTTGAGATCTCGCACGACACGATTTCTCAGATAACAGACTGCGTTCTTGAAGAACTGAACGACTGGCAAAACAGACCGCTCAAAAGGATGTACACATTTCTATTCGTAGATTGTATGTATGTCACGATTAGAAATGTGTACGAGAGCAAAAACTACGCTGTATACACGATTTTAGGCTATGATACTGACGGAGAAAAGGACATTCTGGGCTTATGGCTTAACGAAAGTGAGAGCAAACATACATGGATGCAGATATTTGACGAGTTGAAAACGCGCGGCGTTGAGGACGTTCTCTTCATCAGTATGGACGGTGTTTCAGGGCTCGAGGAAGGTGCTAAGACGATTTTCAAGGATGTAGTCGTCCAGCGCTGTATTGTACATCTAATCCGAAATTCAATCAAATATGTACCCAGTAAGGACTACAAGAAATTCACCCAATCGCTCAGAAAAGTCTACGGTGCACCGAGCCTTACAGCCGCCCGAAAAGCCTTCGAGCAGTTCTGCCAGGAGTGGTTACAATATCCCGGAGCAGTTGCTGTCTGGAAGAGAAATTTCAACCACATCGAGCAGCTTTTTGATTACGGAAGTGCCGTTCGTAAGATTATGTACACCACGAATGCTGTCGAAAGTATCAACTCCAGTTTCCGTAAGGTCACGAAAAAAGGAGCGTTTCCAAACGAAGATGCACTCCTCAAATTGCTCTATCTCAGAATTACCGAGCTCTACAAAAAGTGGAACGGCAGCAAAATCCAGAACTGGGCTATGGTTAGAAACCAACTCGTTACAAACGACAAAATCAAAGCCCGTATTGAAAAATACGAGCACTTGATCTGACGCCGTTTTTGCCCGCCTTTTTCGTTCCGCTACGCTCCACTCCAAAGGCGGGCAAAAACATATATTTTCAAACTTAAAAAACTTACACACTTTTCTTGACAAAGCCTATTTAATGCTGAAATTACATAATAACTGAATTTACCTGCTGCTTGTTTTTTATTCGATTACACTGCTTTTTAAAACAATTTGATAACACATAAGATTAAGTCCTTAACTGTGTGTAAATGCAGCTAAGGACTTAATCTTATTCTCTTTCAGTTAAATCATTTTCGGAGAAATACTCCTCTTTTGACATCTCAAGTTCGATTATTTTCAGATTTTCACCGTTTATATTTACAAACGAATCCTCTAAGGTTTCAGATTTACGGAAGCCTGCGGACAGATAGCATTTATATGCCGGAATATTGCGTTCGATAACACCAATAGTAACAATATTTGCCTGCATTATTTCAAAGGCATATTTCAATCCGAGCCTGAGCATATTCTGCCCGATTTTATTCCCACGTTTTGAGTCGTCAACAATTACCCAGCCCATACGAAGAATTTTGTCGTTTCCGAGAATATACCTCAGAATAAAATGTCCGACTATACCTGTATCATCAAAAGCTGTCATAGGAAAAAAGTTATCCTCTTCATCACAATCGCCGTTATTGTCAAAATACTTTTGATTTATTATATCATCTGAAATGGGGAAATCGCCAAAACGTTTTCCTCCCCAAAGGTTAAATACATTTTCATCTTTACACCAAGACACAATTTTTTTCGCATCACATCTCTTATATGCTCTTAATCCAATCATATTCGCACCTTTCTCCCCAATCTTATTTTATTTAACTATGATTGAGCAAATATATCATTTTTCGTGATTATGCACAATAAATATACAACCCTGAACGAAGTGAAGGGTCTTAAAAAAGATTCCTCACTCCGTTCGGAATGACAAGCGTTTGTGCAATTTTTTAAATTTGCTCATTTATAGTTATTTTAAGAAAAAGCCGTCACCATACAGTGACAGCTCTTCTTTATATTAGTTAAATTTGGGGCTTATTAATTACTTGCTGATGTTTCCGTTGAGGTAGAAATTCTTTGTTGTGTACTTAGCATAGAAACAACCCTGCTTCTTGCTCTGGAACCAGTCAACGCTTATGCTGGACTTTGCCTGTGTAGAATAACCGTTCTTTACTACCTGACGCTTTGACTTTCCGTTCCAGTCTGTTACAAGTGACATTACTTCTACAGTGTTGAACTGGGGTGCCCATACGCCGCCCTTGTCATTTTTCATAACATCACAGTAAACGCCTTTGTTGTCGTAGCTTCCTGCCTGAACCTTCCACTTGATTGTGTTATCGTTGCTTGTGTAGCGAACTGTTGTCTGGTCGTTCTTTGCAAGTGAGAGGTTATCGTACTTAACACCCTTTGCTCTTGCTACGCTCTTGAAGTTTGCTGCACTTCTGCAATAGTCGCCTGTGATATATTTGCCTAATTTTTTATCGCTTGTTGCTGACCACTCATATGCAGCTCCTGCTGATACTACTGCCATTGAGCTTAATGCTGTTACTGTTGCCAATACTGTTGCTACTACTTTTTTAAATCCCATGATAATCAATCTCCCTAATTTAGATTTTTTTAATATATTTTGTTTTTTCCCTCTCTCCTGAGGACGTCTATATTCTAGCACGTTTATTTTAAAAATACAATATTCATATTTTACAAAGAAAATACTAAAAATTTCCGATTTTTGCACACGTCAAAAAATTTGTACAAAATATGAACGAATAATTAAGCATAATTAACAATTATGATTACAGCATACACATTTATATATTAAAAAATATTTAAATTTAAACATAATTTACAAAACAATCTATATATTAACCTTCTTTTTCTGTGTAATATTCATTATATATAATCTATGGTTAAAATAAGTTGTTTTTGTTATCACTTTTACACAAAATAAAATATTTTAACAATAAATTTAAAGAATTAATAATCTGTACATATATTTTGCTTTGGCTGTTAAATCCGCAGATTTTCAAAAATCATATAAAACTACAGTTTTTTCATCTTCACAAAACAAAAAGGCTATGGGAACGGTTATGTATCTGCAATCTTTTTCCTGTATCGTATTTACAGAAAAAATACACTTCCGTTCCCATAGCATTATGTACTGTGATAAACACTAAAAAATCAGAGTTCCTTTAAGTTTCCGTCAAAGATATGGATTATCCTGTCGCCTGTTTTTGCAACGTTCTTGTCGTGAGTAATTATAATAACCGTCTTGCCGCTTTTATTCAGGGCTTTGAACAATCCCATTATCTCAGCCGCAGTCTTTGAATCCAACGCTCCCGTAGGCTCATCGGCAAAGATATACTCAGGGTCGTTGACTATAGCTCTTGCTATGGCTACACGCTGCTTCTGACCGCCTGAGAGCTTGCTTACAGGTTTTTTATACAGTTCCTTCATTCCTACCTTTTCCAGTACGGACAAGGCAAGCTCGTCAGGGTCTTCCGATTTTTTCTTCTTGCTGAAAGCAAGCGGTATCTTTACATTGTCAATTACCGAATAGTCATCTATAAGTGCAAAATCCTGCATTACTATTCCTATCTTCTTGTTTCTTACATCGGATATTTCCTTATCTGAAAGCTTGTCAACCTCTATGCCGTCAAGCATATACGTTCCCTCTTCAAACTTGTCTATACAAGCCATTATATGGAGAAGCGTTGATTTTCCCGCACCTGATTTTCCTATAATCGAAATCATCTCTCCGCTTTCAATTTTAAGTGAAACGTTGTGCAGAGCCGTAAATGCGTTCGTTTTTTTATAGTTGTAGGTCTTTGTTACATTTTTTATCTCAATCATAATTTACCTCTCAGTTAATCCTTCAAATAGTCCTTGGGTGAAGAGCCTGAAACCATAAGCTTGGTGCTTATCACCGAAACAGCATACATCAGGACAATTATTCCGATTGTCACGAAAATATTGTTCGTATCGTACAGCGTTACATTGTCAAAATTCATTATGGTGAAATTATTCAGCAGATTGAACACAATCCACGAACACGGAACAGCCGCAGCCACAAGGTATGTAAGCTGTATAACGCTTATTGTTATACACTCGCCCCATCTCATACCGCAAAGATAATAAATTGCAAATCTCTTTCTGCTTCTGAAGTTATTCAGGATTATAAGGCACTCTGCACCTATAACTCCCGACATAAGAACTCCTGCCGCTATGGGATATACCGTATGAAGCTTTTCTGCCAGAGTTTCATCTGAATTGTCGATTATTGACTGGAATGTGAGGATATTTCCGTAATTGGACAAATCCTTTATATACTTTGAATTATCGTCGCTTTTGGTAAAAATGAATGCGTCAGGCATTATCATAACTTCATCTGTTACATTTTCAAGATTAAGAACATCGTTATAATTGAGAAGAAACCAGTTTTCTGTCAATATCGACTGGAAATCCACTTCCTGAAAAAGAATATCCGTTTCAAGAACATTTGAGGACGTTGCACCTGTGATAACTCCGACCTTGTTGTTTACTATTCCCGTAATTTTAAGCTTTACCTTTAGTTTGCCCTCTTTTTCACTGTCGCTGCTGTAAAGGGCTGTTTCGTAAACATCTCCGGTCTTGAAACGGCTTCCCTCGTATGCAACTACATTTATGACACCCTTTTCCTTGGGAGCATCGGCATACCACTGACCGCTTACCATTTTGTATGACAGCTTTTCCGAGGTCTTGTCGCCGTAGGCTGTAGCGTATATATTTATGTTGTCCTCCTTGTTTACAAAGCCACACGTATATACAGGCTCAACCACAGCTCCGTCTGTAAGCTTTTTCAGATTTTCGTATTCATTCTCCTCAGACAATATTGTCTTTGACATATAGAACAGCGTCTTGCTTCGGTCAAAATCCGACAGTACATTCAGCCTGAGTGCAACGTCATTATACATGGCCAGCGTGACATTGAGAAGCATTATTGATATAGCAAGCTGCAGTACAATAGCCGTACTCATAATCTTGTTGTTTTTTATCATATCAAAAGCAAATTTAAACAGCATACCAATCACCTCAATTTCTGTACTGGCTGACGATTTCTTTCTTGGCATACTTTATGATTGTCGGAACAACAACACAAAGCAGTACAATTATGTACAGAACAAATGTAAATACAAAATTACTGATGTCAAGAGCCGAAACAGTGTATTTGTCGATTAACCTGAGCAGCGGGTCACAGCCGAATATATAAATAAGCACTGTGAGCAGATATGTTGCAACGGCGATAATAAGGCATTCAGCCGCATATATCAGAGAGCCTCTGAGCTTTGAACAGCCGAAAATCCTGAATACCGCATACTGTCTTTTACGCTTGTCAAGTATGTATGAATAGAGGTATACAAAGTTGATTATGCTGAGTGAGAACATAAGTCCGCAGAATACAAAGATAAAGTTATATTTTGACATTTCCTCTCCGTAGCCCTCAGCAGGAAGCTCCACGTTCTTTGCCCCGAACAGCTCCTTGAGGTATGCCGCACATTCGCCTTCTCCTGCATTGTCCAGTTCTCCCTTAAGAACAACGTCAACTCCTGAAACGGGCAGTCCGTCCTTCATAAACGTTTCATAAGGAATATAGTAGTAATCGCCTGTTGAAATGCCTATAACCTTGTACTCCTTATCGTTTATGATGTAATTCTCTCCCACGCTGAACCTGTGGTACTCACCGCCCGAAAGAACTATACTGTTTGTTGCATTCTTATGGTCGTTCTTTGTCAAAGAATATCCGACATTCATTTTATGTATGAGTGCCGTTTCTCCGTAGTAATCTCCGCAGAAATACTTTATTTTGTTTTGGTTTGTGGACGCATTCTGCGTCTGCTCATTATCGTTCTCGTTTGCGGAAATGTCAATTTCCTCTGACGTTGTAAACGTATATGTATGCTGAACAGCATATTTTCCGCCGATAAGCTTTTCAAACTTTGCCGTCAAATCCTTTTTATCGGGAGAATACACCCTGTAGGTTCTTGCTTCCTCGTGAACCTGCCTTGTCTGAGCAAACAGTCCCGCATAGTAATTGTACGTTGTGAACACACCGATAAGCGTTATTATCTGAGTTATTATAAGCAGACAGAATATCGCCTTATTATTTTTTATAAAACTTATTAAATTATTAAAAACAAAAATCATATGAATTACCAATTTTTAAAAGCCGAACAAAGGGAAACAATTCCTCGTTCCCCCTGTAATGAATATTTAACCTGTGTCCCCTGTTTTCCTTGCTGAACAGACAGCACAGAAACCGTTTTTTCTGTTATCCCTGACCAATCCGCTGTCTTTCTGCAATATAAACAGTCTTTAACCGCTCCTTATGCCGACATATTTTTCAGTTACCACAATATCAACCTCCCAGCTTCCGATACATTTTTTCCACAAATGAGCAGACTTACAAAAACGCACAGACAGCCGTCATTCCAAACAAATCAGGAAAGCTTTTTTTACTTTCCACAGCGTTCATAGTAACAGACAGCGTATATTTATTGTGCATAATCACGAAAAACAATAAATTTACTCATTTATAGTTTTAAATAATATCCGTAAAGCCTACCCCTATGAATGTTCCGAGCGTCAGGCATACGGATTTCGGACAATCCGAAAAGTATAGTCCTACTGCCGTTGCATCGTGTACCAGCTTTACCTTTATGTTCTTATTAAGTACATCTGAAATACTTCTGCTCAGATATTCCTCATAGTTATCGCACAGAACGTTAAGCTTAGCATATCCGCCTCTGTTTTTGTCGAGCTTTCCGCTGTTTACATAGCTTGCTATGCTTATGACTATTTCATTACCTGCATTTCCAAAGACTTCGGCTTTTTTACAGGCATTACATATGCACGACAATATGTATTCATGCAGAAGCTTCGCCTGACGTTCCAGTTCCGCTTTGTCCTCAATATCAAGCTGCATATATTCCGACTTCACCTTCGGGAGATTTTCTGTTTTTACAATTTTTCCGTCCAGCCTTTTTACTATACTTATTTTTATATTTGTCTGTCCGAAATCCGCAAGAACATTGACACCCTCCGAATTTCTGAGTATTTTTGAACACCCCATAACTCCCATATATACCGCATTTTTATGGGTAATTATGTTATATGCCTGTCTGCCGTTCAGAACACAGTATTTCCGAGCTTCATCTATAAGGACTTTTCCGAAATTTCCGTCTGTAAGTCCGCCAACGGCAACGATATTTTCTATGCTCTGCCAGTATTCCCAGTGACTGCTGTTCCAATCCCTGCGGATTTTTCTGTTTTCGGGAAGTGCCGTTTTCAGCGTAAGAAGTATGAGTGCAAGCCTTTTTCCGAAAAATTCCGCTATATTTTCGGCTGCCGCTCTTACTGTCATATCTTCACTTTCGGCTGCACTCATAAGCAGGGACGGTATTTCCTTCGGCGATACATCTTTCGGAAGCCTCAGTCTGTCCGCAAACGATAAAGCTTTCTCTGATATGACCGACAGTGAAAATATATCCATAACACGCTTGCCTTTGATACTGTCATCTATGCCCTTTACGGGAACTTCCGCTATTATCATTCTGTTTAAGGAGCAGCAACTATCCGCATATCTGCTGCCGTCATCACCTGTTATTAAAAACGGATTAATCATAGCCTACATTACACCTTCCTCCCAAGTTATTATATGCAGTACTTAAATGGGTTGTTTATGTTCATATAAAAACCTGCGGCTTTGCAGCTTGTGCGGCGATTGCAGCCCGTTTCGGACAAAAGTCCGAAACGAAATTCCAAGCGTAGCTTGAAATTTGTCAAAAGCGAACGCTTTTGACGGCTGCAATCGCCGGTGTGAGCGATGCCGAAAGCTTACTGCAAATCACTCACCTATAACCTTAATAAGCACGTGTTTTTTTCTTTTACCGTCAAACTCGTAGTAAAAAATCTGTTCCCAAGTACCGAAATCGAGTCTGCCCTTTGTTATGGCACATACAACCTCTCTGCCCATAATTGTTCTTTTGAGGTGAGCGTCCGCATTATCCTCAAATCCGTTGTGAGCATACCTTTCGTGAGGCAGTTCGGGAGCAAGACCCTCCAGCCATTCCTCGAAATCGTTGTGCAGACCTGACTCATCGTCATTTATGAATACGCTTGAAGTTATGTTCATAGCATTTACAAGCACAAGACCTTCTTTTATGCCGCTTGCGTTTACAGCCGCCTGAACCTGCGTTGTTATATTGACTATTGCACGGCGTTCGGGAATATTAAAAAACAATTCTTTTCTGTAGGATTTCAAAAGAAAGCACTCCTTTTAAAAATTTCTTCCGTTCCAGCCCCAGTATTCCGTCGGCTCATATTTTACATAAATCTGAGAGGGCGAAATACCGAGTTCGGAGTTTATAATTTCGCATATTGCCTTTGTGAGCATATTGAGTTTTCCGCCCGAAGCTGTTCCGAAAAACTTCACCTCAACGAAAGCGGTGGGCTTGTCACCGTTTCCTGCAAAGTACAT
>ONBJ01000071.1 GCA_900316025.1 uncultured Eubacteriales bacterium | reverse complement strand
GATAACTGCGTCAAAAATGCTCGGAATACGTCAGTATTCCTGTGCTTTTTTCCTTGTTCTCAACAAAATGCTGCTCAAAAAGCTGCATATGTCAAGATATTAAACAGGCTCTAAAAAAACTGAAAGGCTGATTTTATGAATACGGCACTTATATACTATACCGCACATAAAACGGGTTACTGCGAGGCATCACTGAGAGGAAGCACAGAGCCTCTGGGAGTAAGCATAAGCAGGGTTTATGCGTCAGTGACGGCAAAGAACCTCGGAGAAAATATAAATGCCTGTCTGAACGAGTACGGAGTGCTGTTCATAGTCGGAGATATATCGAGAAATGACAAAGCAGGGCTTATGACGGTACTTTCACGAGGCTTCGGAGGAAGTAATGCGGAATGCAGGCAGATAAAAGCAGAAAACAGCACAGGTTATCTTATAGAGCTTGACGGAAAGAAAATCGTAATACTTCCCGATGTACCCGAAAAGATAAGCACGCTGGTATCTGCAGGACTGATAGAATATCTGAAAACGGAGAACTGAGCTATGAGAATGAGGAGAAAGCCTTGGGCAAGACCCGAACTTGACGCATGTGATTTTTTCATAAAAGAGCCTGAAAAAAAGAGAGGCATATGGAAATATGCTTTTGAAAAGAGAGAACAGCCGATTTATCTTGAACTTGGCTGCGGAAAGGGTTCTTTTATAGGACAGACAGCGTATGACCACCCCGAAATAAACTACATAGGAGTAGACATAAAGAGCGATATGCTGGGAGTGGGCAGGAGAAACATAGTAAAGATTTTCGGGGACAGACCCGTAAAGAACATACTTCTCACAGCATACAATGTAGAGCAGATAGAAAAAATCATTTCCCCGAATGACGGAGTAGAGAGAATATACATAAACTTCTGCAATCCGTGGGGGAGAGAGAAGCATAAAAAACGCAGGCTTACCCATACAAGACAGCTTGAGCATTACAAAAGCTTTCTTAAAAAGGGCAGCGAAATATACTTCAAGACAGATGATGACGGACTTTTTGACGAAAGTCTTGAATATTTCAGTGAATCGGGTTTTGAGGTAACATACTTAACCCGTGATTTGCACAGAAGCGAAGTAGAATACAACGTCGAAACAGAGCATGAAAAGATGTTCTCTCAGGAGGGCATACCCATAAAATACTGTATAGCCGTATACAGCGGCGAAAAACAATAGTAAAAAACATAAAAAACGCATACACAAAAAAACGAGAGGAGCAGTCTTATGAGGTTTAAAGCAAAAACTATATTTACGGCAGTTATACTTGTTTTTACCGTATTGCTTCAGGGCTGCTCATTTGCAGGAATTTCAGATGAAAATCTGCTTCAGCCGCCACGTGCAACAGGCGTAAAGGCTGAAATACAGAACCTTCTTGAAACAACCACAAAGGGCGACTATAAGCTGAAATATCCTCAGAGCGGAGAAAACCGTTCTGCCATAATAATGTGCAGCGATAATGACAGCGAGCAGAATGAAGCAATAGCCTTCTATACAACAGGAAAAGAAACCTCCATAAACCTTGCATTTATGAAGGAAACAGGCGGAAAATGGAGCGTCGTATATGTTGCGGCAAATCAGAATTCCGATGTTGACAGGGTATATCTAGGCGACATAGACAATGACAAGAAAAACGAAATCATAGTAGGCTGGGGTTCGTATGTTTCGTCAGGCAATCAGATAATAATGTACGATTATACGGGCGAAACTGTAACCTCAACAATGATAAGCGGAGATAACACGGCATATTCCGATATGGTTCTCACCGATATAACCGATGACGGAGTAACCGACCTTCTTGTACTTAACAACTATGTTCCCGCAGACGGAAGTCAGTCGGACAGGGCAAGGTCAGCAATACTTTACAGTGCCTGCGTAAACGGAACATTCTCTAAGGTATCGGAAATATCTACGGCAGCATCTGTCATTTCAGTATCAAAGCTTACGGTCGGAAATATTGAAGGCAACGTAAAGGCTGTTTTCTTTGACGGAACAACCCAGAACAGTTCGGACGAGCTTGTAACACAGGTAATATACTACTCAAAATCAGACCAGATTTTGAAAAATCCGCTCAACGTAAACGATATTTCAGGAGAAAACAAGAACATAACACTGAGAAAAATATCAACATTATGTAAGGATATAGACAATGACGGAATAATCGAAGTACCTTCAACGTATATGCACGAGGTAAAGGACGGAGAAATATCATCAGCTCCGATTATCAGATGGTACAAGGTAATGGCGGAACAGGAGGACGTGAGAGAGGTTATGCAGACCTTCTCAAACTACTTTGACGCATTTTACTTTGTGCTTCCCGAAAGCTGGGAAAACAATATAGTCGTATCAGGAAACAATACTTCAAGAACCACAACCTTTTACGAAATAAGCGATACTGTCATAACAACTTCCGATGACGAAAAGTCAACTGAGGTTTCAACCGAGCAGAGAGTTGAAAATGCAACCATACCCGAAATAGACGACCCCGAAAAGCATGAGCAGAAGGAAACTGTAATTGTAAATACCGAGCCTTTGCTCATAATAAAGGTATTTACGCAGAAAGTATGGAAAAATGAGGGTTCGGCAAGGCTTTCCGAGGGATATACCGTAATAAAGAACGAAAACGGTCTGGTATATACTTTCAAAAACGGAAAAAGTGAAGATGACAGAATGAATATATCGGCAGAACAGATAAACAGAAGCTTTAATATAATAAAATGATAAAATAATAAAATAAAACTATAACCGAAAAAACGGAAAAGTTTTGATTGAACTTTTTCAAAAGTTCACGGTTTCCAAAGGCGGAGCCTTTGGTGGGATTTTTAAGGGCAAAGCCCTTAAACTACCTGCAAGGCAGAGGAGGCAGAAAGAATTGAAAAAGATACTTGTTTGTGAGGACGAGGCGGCAATACGTGACTTTGTGGTAATCAACCTTATAAGAGGCGGATACGAAGTCATAGAAGCTGAAAACGGTGAAATGGCACTCCAGAAATACGATGAAAACAACGGAGATATAGACGTAGCCCTGCTGGACGTTATGATGCCCGGAATGGACGGCTTTCAGGTCTGCAAGGAGCTCAGAAGAAGAAACGGCGACATAGGAATTATAATGCTCACGGCAAAAACTCAGGAAATGGATAAGATAACGGGACTTATGCTGGGTGCAGATGATTACGTTACAAAACCCTTTTCGCCCTCCGAGCTTGTCGCAAGAGTTGACGCTCTCCACAGAAGGGTAGTTCTTGCAAAGAAAACCAGTACGGGAAACTTCAGTGCGGAAATAAAATCAGGAGTATTCGTTCTCAACCTAAAGAGCAGAGCGTTGCTCAAAAACGGAAAAATAATAGAGCTTACTCAGGTAGAATTTCAGATAATGGAATACTTTTTTTCAAATCCCGGGGTTGCTCTCAGCAGAACCAGCATTCTGAAACACGTCTGGGGCGAAAATTATGTGGGCGAGGAAAAAATAGTCGATGTAAACATAAGAAGGCTCAGAATGAAAATAGAGGACAAGGCATCAACCCCCAAATATATCGTAACAGTATGGGGACTTGGATATAAGTGGGACGGCAAGG
The DNA here is from genome assembly GCA_900316025.1 of uncultured Eubacteriales bacterium. Lineage (GTDB taxonomy): Bacteria > Bacillota > Clostridia > Oscillospirales > Acutalibacteraceae > CAG-964. The sequence goes on along the minus strand of ONBJ01000071.1, from coordinate 2,478 downwards.
TGTAAATCCGCAGATTTGTACCCCGAAGCCTTAAGGAAAGCAGGGATAAAATGAGAAGAGGTATAACAGGTCGATGGCTTGTGAACACTTTCGGAGTAATTTTGGCTATAGTAGTATTTCTTGTGGTTATTTTATCCCTCTTTATGAAGGGCTATTACTATAACGGAATACATCAGACGCTCAACGGACGTGTTGACGAACTGAGCAACGTAATAGGACACTACAGCAGGGAATATTTCGATGTCGGTGCAAGAGGATATGTCGAAAACTTTTCCGATAAGGAAAGTATGGAAATGATGATAATAAACTGGGAGGGAAAAATCGTAATCACCTCCACAGGTTTTCCTCCCGATGATTCCGTCGATATGCCCGACTACAAAATAGCGATAAACAAAAAAAACGAGGGCTACGGCTTCTGGCAGGGAATACAGAATGACGAGCATATAATGGCAGTCACCAAAATAATATACGATACCACAGGCAATTCGGTAGGGGCAATAAGATACTGCGTATCCCTTGAGCCTGCCGACAGACAGATATTCGTTATGATAATGTTTATGATACTTGTAGGTATGTCCATACTGTTTTTCGTGCTGATTTCGGGAGCGTATTTTGTCCGTTCAATCGTAAGACCCATTCAGGAAATAAACGATGTTTCAAAGAAAATAGCTCAGGGCAACTTTGATGCAAGACTTGAACGCAGACATAATGACGAAATAGGTGAACTCTGCGATTCCATAAACTATATGGCACAGGAGCTTGGAGCGTCCGAAAAACTCAAAAACGACTTCATATCCTCAGTATCGCACGAACTCAGAACTCCGCTGACGGCTATAAAGGGCTGGGCGGAAACTATGAAAATGGGGGATACCTTACCCGATTACAGAACCTTTGAAAAGGGAATGAGCGTAATTATAAAGGAATCCGAAAGACTTACAGGTATCGTTGAAGAACTTCTGGACTTCTCCAGAATACAGAGCGGCAGAATGGTCGTGAATATGGAACGTATAGACCTTCTGGCTGAACTCGATGACGCTATATATATGCTCAGGGAACGTGCCTTGAATGAGGGCAAGCATCTCATCTATGACGAACCCGAATTTGTTCCTCCCGTTCAGGGCGATAAAAACAGAATAAGACAGGTTTTCATAAACGTTATAGACAATGCACTCAAATATACACCCGAATCGGGCGTTATAGGTATAGAAGTAAATCAGGAGGACAGAGGCAAGATAAAGGTAATCATAAGCGATAACGGCTGCGGAATACCTGCCGAGCATCTTCCTAAGGTAAAGGAAAAATTCTACAAGGCAAATCAGACGCAGAGAGGTTCGGGAATAGGTCTTGCCGTTGTTGACGAGATTATGAACCTCCATAACGGAAGCCTTGACATCGAAAGTACGGAAAATGTCGGAACAACGGTTATTCTTACATTCCCCACGGAAGAAACAGAAGATGAATGATTGAGAAAGGAGCTTTGAGTATGGGTCAGACCAGAAAGGAACGCATAAAAAAAATAACCTCTATAGGCGGTTCTGCACTGATAGAGGGAATTATGATGAGAGGGCCGCAGAAAGTTATGGTGGCTGTGAGAACAGGCGAAAATGATATATATACTCAGGAACTGCCGTTTGAAAGCCTGCCCTCAAAGTATAAGATTTTCAGGATTCCGCTTATAAGAGGCTTTGCAGGTATGGTGGATTCAATGCGTCTGAGCTACAAGGCACTTTCGATTTCCGCAGACAAGGCTATAGAAAGCATACCGGAGGACGAGCAGGAAGAACCGTCAAAGTTTGAAAAATGGCTGGACGAAAAGTTCGGCGAAAAGCTTGTGGGAGCAATTATGACGCTTGCTATGATTATCGGCGTTGCGTTCTCGATACTTGTTTTCTTTATGGTTCCCACATTCCTTTACAATCTCATTTCGGGAGCGTTAGGCTCAAATGACGGAATGTCATGGCTGATTTCGGGAGCGTTAGGCTCAAATGACGGAATGTCATGGCTGGGCGACAGGTTTTTCCGCTCACTTTTTGAGGGTATCGTAAGAATAATACTTTTCCTTTTGTATATAGTTCTCTGTTCACGTATGCCCGATATGAAAAGAGTTTTTCAGTATCACGGAGCAGAGCATAAAACAATCTTCTGCTATGAAAGCGATGAGGAGCTTACCGTAAGCAACGTCAAAAAGCATACACGCTTTCACCCCCGCTGCGGTACTAGCTTTCTTGTAATAATGCTGATTGTCGGTATAGTAATAGGCTTGTTCATTCCCATTACCAACCCTGTTCTGAGAACTGCCGTAAAGCTTCTTCTGCTTCCCGTAACCTGCGGTATAGGCTATGAGTTTATAAGAATTTGCGGAAGATATGACAACTGGCTCACACGCATTATTGCAGCTCCGGGTCTGTGGGCTCAGAGAATTACCACAAAAGAACCCGATGACCATATGATAGAAGTCGCAATAAAGGCTATGAAAGC
>ONBJ01000062.1 GCA_900316025.1 uncultured Eubacteriales bacterium | reverse complement strand
CAGTAAATGATACGATGAAAAACCTGAGATATATCAAAGGCTCTGTACAGATAACCGCTGAAAATGCAGCAGGTGAGAGATTTTACCTGATTTATGGTGCGGATAAGGACTATACAGTTACAGATGATTATGACCTCGGCAGCAAAAGTGGTACAGTGGAATTTCATATTATGAACATAGGTTTATATAAGTACTGCATAAGTTACAGTGCACGTATAGAAGGCGAAGCCCATAATAACAGGTTGAAAATACAAAACGGTGCTTCGATAAGCAATGATAATGATGGTAATGGCGTTATTGAGTATGGCTATTCAAGAGATGCTTATTATAACGCATTCTATGCGAGAAAGTATGATGTAAAAGTTCATAAGACAGACAAGAACGATAAATCTTGGCGGAGCTATATATGGTCTTTATGCGGAAGACGGAAAGCTTATAGCACAGCATGAAACAGATGCTGACGGAAACCTCAGCTTTGCAACCAATGTTGTGGAAGGTATCATATATGAGCTTGATAAACCGTATTATATTCAGGAAATAACTCCTCCTAAGGGTTATGGTCTGGATACTAAGAAGTACTGGTTTTATTTCGGTGCTTCACGGAACGCAGAAACGGAGCAAAGCTTTGCTGCTAACCATCAGGGTGAGGGAGAACTGAAATATGTAGCTCCCAAAGCGAATAACGCTACATCTTACACGCTGAATATGGAGCTTACGGACGAAAAAGTCTATGTACTTCCCGAAACAGGCGGAGCAGGCAGTGAAATATTCGTTGTATCAGGTATCCTTATGCTTTGTGCGGCATTCGGACTTATTATTTTTGTAAAAAAGATAAGAAAAATATAAAGCTTATCTTTTTTGATATTAATACTATTATCAAGGAAAGGAAAAAAGTAGTATGAAAAAATTCAGAAAACTCGGCGGAATACTGCTTGCAGTTGTTATAGTAGCAGTATCATTGTTCTCCGCAATGGCAGTTGACGATCCTAAGGATCTGACAACACATTCTTATTATGCTTATCAGATTTTCAAAGCTGAGGGCTACAAAAGAGATGCTGCATCAACTGAGAATGACAGCATAGTTAACGTTCAGTGGGGCAGTGCTTTTACAACAAAGGAGCAGAAGACAGCTTTTATAAACGGTCTTAAGAGTACAGCACCCTTCAGTGCTGCTAAAAGTCTCAAAACAGCTGAGGATATTGCAAAGGTTCTTTCAGAAGATGGAGATGACAGCGACGTAGCAAAGGATTTTGCAAAATACACAGCAAAATTTGCTATCGAAAACAACCTTACACGTATGGAAGGCACATACAAGAACAATGATACATTTACGGCAACAGGTTACTATCTCTTCCTCGATGCAACAGAAACAAACGATAAGGAAGATGTTGTAGCAAACGCAGTTGTATCAAAGATGAAGGCTAATGAGGCAGTTAATATAACTGTAAAGGTAACAGTTCCCACACTCGAGAAGAAGGTAAAGGAAAATACCTATAACGGCAACGCTGCAAGCGGAATCAACACAGCTTACGGCGAGTACAAGTACGGCGAGGGCTACAATGACGCAGCAGACTACTGCATAGGCGATACAGTGCCTTTTGAGCTTATAGGTACAATGGCAGAGGGTATGGAGTATTATGATAGTTACTACTATGGTTTTGTAGATACTCTCTGTGCAGGTCTTACATTCGATAAAAACAAGGCAAACGTTGAAATCTATCTTTACAACCCCAATGCAGACGGCGAGTACGCTAAAGTAAGCGATAATCTTGTAGAAACTAGAGAATTCACATACACACAAGATGAAAACGATGCAAACAAAGTTACATTCGCATGTAAAAATATTCGTGAAATATCTGGCGTTAACTCAAAGAGCCGTATAGTAGTCAAATACAATGCTGTTCTTAACAATAAAGCAGTTGTAGGCTACGACGGAAACGTGAACAAGGCTTATCTTGAATATTCAAACAATCCTCTTCCTACGTCGGGCGGTACAACTCCTTCAAAGGGTAAGACACCTGAAGATAAGGTAATCGTATTTACGTATTCACTCGATGTAAAGAAAACTGACAAGAACACCGGTGCAGCTCTTGACGGTGCAGAGTTCTATCTTGTAAACTCACAGGGCGAATACTACTGCAAGGCAGCAGCAGCAGACAGCCTTCCTTACTGGGGAACAGCTACAGATGCAAACGTTGCTAAAATTACACCCGATGCAAACAATGTATTTGAAGTAAAGGGTCTTGATAAGGGTACATACAAGCTTATCGAGGCAAAAGCTCCCACAAACTACAGACCTCTTGAAAATCCCGTTGTAATCGATGTAAACGCTGTTATACTTCCCAACGTAAGCGACACTGCTGCTCAGAACTGGAATGACGGCGATGCACACAGTGCACTTCTTGCTCAGGGCGGAAATAATCTTGGTTATTCTGTAAGCAAGAACGATAGCGTTACACCCAATTCAAACAACTATGTTTCAATAGACGGCACAAAGGTAACAGTAGCAAACGAAAAGACATATATTCTTCCCGGAACCGGTGGAGATGGTACAGCTCTTATCTACATCATCGGCGGAGCTTTGCTTGCAGCAGCAGCAGGTCTGTTCATAGTAAAACGCAGATCATCAAAGTAATCTGATAATCTGAATTTTAGCTTAAAATAATTAAATCTGAATTTTCGGATTTTCCGTACAGTTTTCCCCGCATTCAAAGGGGAAACTGTACGGCTTTGGGGAGAAATCCTGGTTAATGAAGAATAAAATCATATCATTTTTTATAACAATATTTTTACTTGCAGGATTGGCTTTGATTATATATCCGACGCTGAGCGACTACATAAACAATGTAGGACGTGCAAAGGATATATCAGGCTATGCCGAAGCGGTGGCACACATAGATAAGAATGAGTATGATGAAATACTCAGAAAGGCTAATGAATACAATGCCAAGAAAGCCGAGGGTTCACCGCACTGGCTGCTGTCCGAAAAGGAAATTGAGGAGTACAACAGTCTGCTTGATATTTCGGGTACAGGTGTTATGGCTTGTGTAGAGATACCGAAAATAAGCTGTAGTCTGCCTGTGTATCACGGTACAGATGAAAGCGTACTACAGATAGCGATAGGTCATATAGAGGGTTCTTCACTGCCTGTAGGCGGTAAAAATACGCATTCAGTGCTTTCAGGTCACAGAGGACTTCCCTCAGCAAAGCTTTTCACAGGTCTTGACAAGCTTGAAGAGGGTGATACCTTTACGATAAGAACTCTTGACGAGGTTCTTACATATGAGGTAGACAAGATAAGCATAATTCTTCCTAGTCAGACGGAGCAGTTAGCAATTGTTCCGGGTGAGGATTTGTGTACGCTTATGACCTGCACCCCATACGGAGTAAATTCGCACAGACTTCTTGTGAGAGGACACAGGGTACAAGACAGTGAAACCGAAGAAGAAATTCGCATAACTGCCGATGCCCTGCAAATCGACCCCAGAATAGTTGCTCCCATTGCAGCAACACCTATATTGATAATCATATTTATCGCACTCGTTTTAGGCGAGTTAAAACGAAAGGATAAGAAGGGAGGGAGATAATATGAGAATATCAGGAAAGATAAAGTTTTTAATTCCGCTTTTTGTGCTTGTGTTTATGGTTTCGGCACTGAGTATGCCTTTTTCGGCAGACGAGCAGGAGCAGACCGGAAGAATAACGATTTTGTATGAACTTGAAAACGTTCCGTTCAGCATTTACAGGGTCGGAGAGATTACGCAGGACGGTGCAGTCCTCAGCGGCGATTTTGCACGCTACAAGGTCAATATGCACAGCAGCAATTCTGCATATACTCTCCTGTCATATATAAAGAGAGATAATCCTGCTCCGCTTAAAACAGCAGTAACCGGAGAGAGAGGTTCTGTTGTGTTTGACGGACTTGAAAAAGGCGTATATCTTGTATCAGGAAAAAGTACTGTAGTTGACGGAGTTCTCTATACAGTAAGCCCTTCGCTTATATCTGTACCCTGTATCACAGACGAAGATCAGGAGTGGGATATAACCGCAACAGTTAAATATGAAAGAATTTTTGAAGAGGAAACTGTTGTTGATATAAGCGTTGTGAAGGTATGGGAAGATTGTCCGGGAACATTTACCTGTCCCGGTATAGAGATACAGCTTATCAAGGATTCGACTATTTTTGATACAGTAACTCTCAACACGGAAAACAACTGGAAGCATACATGGAGAGATCTTGACGCATATGCCGAATGGAGTATAACCGAAAACATACCCAATAATGCACCTTATACTGTGGAAATATCGAGAGAAGGTTATGTATTCACTGTTAAGAATATCTTTGACGATGAGGAAACAACAAAGCCGACATTACCGACATCACCCACATCACCTACATCGCCTACTGCTCCGACAGCACCCACAGCACCTACAGCACCCACGTCACCTACTGCTCCGACCGTGCCTGTTACAACCCCCAATACTCCCACAACTCCCGATACTCCCTTTATCCCTCAGACAGGTCAGCTTAACTGGCCAATCCCCGTTTTCAGCACTGCGGGCATTTTGTTTATTGCATTCGGAGTGTTGATTGGCAGAAAAAACAATGAATAAAAAAGGTTTGATATTTGTATTTATCGGAGTTTTGTGCATAGCTGCCGCACTTGCTTTATTTATACATAATTCAGCGGAAACACGGAATGCTTCCGAGGTTTCCGCAAGAATTACGGGTAAATTCAGAACGCAGGTTGAGGCTGACAGACAGAACTCCGATAATACTCTACCCACCGACAATCCCGACAGGAAAATGCCTGCGATAAAGATAGAGGAAAAACGCTATACAGGAATTTTGGAAATTCCGTCAATGGGAATAGAGCTTCCAGTAGCGGAAAGCTTCAGTTATGCAGCACTGCAGCAGACACCGTGTATTTACAGCGGTTCTGTTTACAGGGATAATCTTGTAATAGCGGCACATAATTATGATGCTCACTTTGGCAGGTTAAGCTCTCTGGGTTTTGACAATGAGGTTATATTTACTGATGCTGAGGACAACAGGTATTATTTCAGGACGGTGAACATTGAAACGCTTAATCCCTACCAGCACACAGACCTTGTGGAAAAGCAGAATAAAAATGACTGGGATATGACGCTGTTCACCTGCAATTATTCAGGTTCGCAAAGGATAGTTGTAAGATGCCGAAGAGTTCGCAGTACCTCATCGGGTGAGGTAAAGAACGCATATTAATTACCTTTATTTGAATGATAAAAAATCAGTTGTTAGTCAACTGTTTATTCTTCTTAAGTGAAAAAGCACTTTACGTTTTCCGTAAAGTGCTTTTTCGATAGTTTAAGGGTTTCACCCTTAAAAATCCTGACCAAAGGCTCTGCCTTTGGAAACCGCAAGCCTTTAAAAAGGCTTGACCTAAATTTTATGATTTAAGTTTCCTCTTTTTTTCGGCAAGCTTCTCATACTGCTTATCCTGAATTACGTTTACAATGGGGGTTGACAGAACACCTGCGGCAACACCTACAATCCATACATAACTCCAGCCTATCAGAAATCCTGCGGCAACAAGAACAGCGATGGCAATAAGCCAGTAGCACAGCATAAGTTTACCACGTGATTTATGTAATTCACTGATTATATCAATGCCGTCTGAAGTATGCGGAGCGTTTTCGATAAACTCAGCCGCACCTTTTGTACCGGGACAACTGCGGAAATCTTCACAGCATTTCATGGCAGCCTCTGAGTATGAATTATTGTTGAGAATTTCCTGCACAGCATTCCTGATACCCTCCGCTGAGTCATCATTGAGCATAGTACCTGCATTTATTTCTGTAACTCTTCTTGCAACGGCATACTGTTCGCCTGTCTGAGGGTAAAGAACCATAGGTGCAGCCATATAAAGGCTTTCGGAAACGCTGTTCATACCGCAGTGAGTTATAAAAACGTCAGTTTTTGAAAGAACATCGAGCTGGTCAACATAAGGATAAGCTTTTACATTTTCGGGAAGTGTTCCGAGAATGCTTATGTCCATAAATTTTCCGTATGAAATAATTACATCAACATTGAGAGCTTTCAGTGCTTCTATACATTTACTGTAGAAATCGGGTCTTTCGTTGATAACCGTTCCCATAGAAATGTATACAAGAGGTCTGTCCTTTTTCTTCAGAGGCATTACTTTTGAGAAAACTGAAGGGCCTGCAAAAAGATAGTGGTCGGAAAAGCTTTCGGAGCAGGGCTGAAAATTTTCTGAAGTGTAGACTATGGAGTCGGTGCTGTTGTCGTTCTGAACAAGAGAAAGTGTGTTTTTAACGTGATAGCCATAGGGTTCAAGGGTTTTCAGTTCCTTTGAAATTTTAGGAAGTCCAAAAATCATATCTGCAAGCTCGGCAGGTTTAAGCTTCCTATATTTTGATGAAAACTCATTGAAAGCAAATGTACTTGTTGATACTACCATAGGTACGTTATATTTCCAGGCATTGAGTTTTCCCCAGAAGCATACAGAGTCAGTATAGACAACATCGGGCTTAAATTCCTTGAATTCTTTTTCAAGAAAATCATTCATAGCTAATGTAATGCGGATATCCTGTATTGACATTTCGGTAAGTGATATATTTTTAATTTTCTGTTCCTCTTCAGATGTAAGCTCAGGCAAAAATGAATCACAGGAAACAAATACAGCACCTGTATTATTGATTTTCTGCTCAAACTCGTTGAAGGAATAGAAGCGTACTTTATTTCCACGCTCTACAAGTTCTTTAGCAACGGGGAGCATAGGGTTTGTGTGACCGTGTGCGGGAATAGAAAATAATGCAATCTTTTTCATAACAGTTAATTTTTCGCCTTTTTGTTATTTGTGTCAAATGCTTTGTTAAAAAGTCCGTTGAAAGCTTCCTTGCGTGGAATGGCTATGCCCTGTTCCTCATCACCAAGAAGAAGCAGTGTATCACCGGGTTTTATTCCGAATAAATCTCTTGCCTGTTTTGGTATAACAATCTGCCCTTTTTCTCCTACTGTGGCTGTCCAAGCGTATTTTCCATCTGGTGCTGCCATTCTGCTCACTCCTTAAGTATGTTTTGTATAACAAATCATACCGCAACAAATGCAGCTTGTCAATATTTATTCTGAAAAAATTTTGCTGTACAGGTATTTTACAAAATAAATCTCAGCAAAAGACAAAAATTATTAACAAAAAAGCCTTACTTTTTTTAAAAATATATGCTAACATAATCGCAAAGGGATAGTTTCTAATTATTCTTTGCGAAGTTATATACAGCAGTGCAGATGACGGTTACTTCTGGTTTCTGTTTTTGTTTTCCATTCAGACACGGTGAGAAATCTGTGTTCTGACATTTTTGATTTACCGTTGTTGTTCTTTCTCTGTATGTAATCATACATTTTGGTAGTTGCACGCAGCAGTGCAGATTACGGTTACTTCTGTTGGAGTTAGAGAGGTTCGATTTCTCCGTTGTCGTGGTGGCTTTTTGTTTAACCTAAATGGGCAAGAAGTCCCCCACCTCTTAGGTGGATGAATTGCCCGTCAGCCCGCAAGGCTGACTTTTTCCTTGACAATATAAATATGTGTTGCTAAAATATACATATAGGGTTTCCAAAAGTTGTTCGTA
>ONBJ01000093.1 GCA_900316025.1 uncultured Eubacteriales bacterium | reverse complement strand
TCCTGCTGAGGAAATGGACAGCGTTGAGGTTCTCAGAGGTCCTAATATAAAGCCCTACCCTGCTACTTATCCTCTTGATGATTCCATAGAGGCAAAGTGCTCGCTCAAGGTTGAGGACAATATCACTACCGACCATATTATGCCTGCTGGAGCTAAAATTTTGCCCTTGCGTTCAAATATTCCTGCAATTTCGGAGCATTGCTTCACTGTATGCGACAAGGAATTTCCCGCAAGAGCTAAGGCTATGGGTAAAAGCGTTATTGTCGGCGGCGAAAACTACGGTCAGGGTTCTTCAAGAGAACACGCAGCACTCGCTCCCTTGGGCGGCGAAAACTACGGTCAGGGTTCTTCAAGAGAACACGCAGCACTCGCTCCCTTGTATCTTGGAGTAAAGGCTGTTCTTGTAAAGAGCTTTGCACGTATTCACAGAGCAAACCTCATAAATGCAGGAATTATCCCTCTTACGTTTGCCAATGAGTCAGATTATGATAATATCAGCCTTAATGACGAGCTTGTTCTTCCTAATGTTAAGAAGCGTATCATAAACGGCGAAGATATTGTTATAGAGAATAAAACCAACGGTAAAACCATAGTTGCTAAATGTGAGCTTTCCGAAAGAACAAAGGATATTATACTTGCAGGCGGCTTGCTGAATTATACAAGAGAAAATTCTTAAATAAAAGCTGTTACCCGTTTAAATCGTGATTTAAACGGGTAACGTGTGTTATTATAAATCAAAGGAAAAGGAGAAAGCTTGATATGGCTAAAATTGAAATGAAAACTCCGCTTGTCGAAATGGACGGCGACGAAATGACCAAAATCATATGGAAAATGATTAAGGATATACTTATATGTCCTTACGTTGACCTTAAAACTGATTACTATGATTTAGGTCTTGAGCATAGAAACGAAACCAATGACCAAGTAACTATTGACAGTGCCAATGCTACAAAGAAGTATGGAGTAGCGGTAAAGTGTGCTACAATTACGCCTAACGCTGCAAGAATGACAGAGTATAATCTTAAAGAGATGTGGAAATCGCCCAACGGTACTATAAGAGCTATGCTTGACGGTACAGTTTTCAGAAGTCCGATAATAGTAAACGGAATTACACCGTTTATCCCTACGTGGAAAAAGCCTATTACGATAGCACGTCACGCTTACGGAGATGTATATAAGAACTCGGAAATGGCTGTCGAGGCAGGCTCTAAGGCTGAGCTTTGCGTTACAAAGCCTGACGGTACAGAGGAAAGAAAGCTGATTCACAATTTCGGCGGTGACGGAATTATACAGGGTATTCATAATATTGACAAGAGTATCGGAAGCTTTGCACGTTCCTGTTTCAACTATGCACTTGATTTGAAGCAGGACATATGGTTTGCGACAAAGGATACTATCAGCAAAACCTATGACCATCGTTTCAAGGATATATTCAATGAAATTTTTGAAAGCGAGTACAAGGAAAAGTTTGCACAGGCAGGCATAAAGTATTTTTATACGCTTATAGATGACGCAGTAGCAAGAGTTATCCGCAGTGAGGGCGGTTACATATGGGCTTGCAAGAACTATGACGGCGATGTTATGTCTGATATGATAGCTACAGCGTTCGGCAGTCTTGCGATGATGACCTCAGTTCTGGTATCGCCTGACGGAATTTACGAATATGAAGCCGCACACGGAACGGTACAGCGTCACTACTACAAGCATTTGCAGGGCGAAAAGACTTCAACAAACAGCGTTGCCACAATTTTTGCGTGGAGCGGAGCATTGAGAAAAAGAGGCGAGCTTGACAATATTCCTGAGCTTTGCAGCTATGCTGACAATCTGGAAAAGGCGACGATAAATACCATAGAGGACGGCGTTATGACAGGCGATCTTGCATTGTTGTCTACGCTTCCGAACAAACAGAAAGTTGATACAGAAACCTTTCTTGTAGAAGTAAACAAAAGACTTGAAAAGCTTATGTAATAATAGCTTAAAAAAGCCGAGGATTTCGCAGTTATTGCAAAATCTTCGGCTTATCTTTATATTTTTATTACAAATTCAATGAATATAACTAATATTTAATAACAAATTACATTATCTTCTACAGCTTTTATTATATCTTCTGAAATATTTTTAATATCTAACAAATATACAATATTTAAGCGAGGATTAAATATTCCCAGTTTTGTAATATTATTAAAAATACTTTTACCAGAATGTTTTCCCATAATCCAATACATAAGCAACTGCAATGTATGTTTG
>ONBJ01000060.1 GCA_900316025.1 uncultured Eubacteriales bacterium | reverse complement strand
GTAAGGTCAGCATTCTTTTCTGCCGATACACAGTTAAGCTCTCCCAGTGAGGCGTAAAAGCGGTACATAGAAAAATCAGGCTCTACAGTTACAAGCGTTTCTCCCGACATCATAAACGAAGTCATTATAAGCATTATAAGCTCGTCTGAACCGTTAAAGGCGGTTACATTGTCTGCACTTATTCCGTAATAGTCTGCAAAAGCTTTGCAAAGCTCAGCAGCCAGAGGGTCGGGGTATCTGTTGTAGTCTGTCTTTTCAAAAGCTTCTTTTATTTCGTCAAGAATTTCCTGCGGTAAATTATAACATGACTCGTTTGCGTCAAGCCTTATTCCGTAATCTCCTTTTATCGGTTCATACGGAACAAGTCCCGATATTTTTTTATTTAATCTGTACATTACGTATCAGTCCTTTGTTTCGTTTTCTTTTCGTACTATTATCGAATTTGCGTGTGCTGTAAGTCCCTCAGCGTTTGCAATTCTTATAATGTCGTCTGCATCGTCAAGAAGTGCATTCTTTGTGTAATATATAAAGCTGGACTTCTTTATAAAGCTGTCTACCGAAAGCGGTGAGAAAAATCTTGCCGTTCCGCTTGTAGGCAATACGTGATTTGGCCCTGCATAATAATCCCCCAGAGGCTCGGGTGAATAATTACCCAGAAATACCGAACCTGCATTATCAAGTCTGCCTATATATTCCATAGGATTTTCAACGCATACCTCTAAGTGTTCGGGTGCAAGTATGTTTGCAAAGTCTACCGCTTCTCTTATATCCCTGCACACTATTATTGCTCCGTAATCGTTCAGCGATTTATCTATAATATCCTTTCGGCTGAGATTTGCACTCTGCTTTTCTATTTCCCTGATTACTCCCTCTGCAAGCTCGTCACTGTCCGTAAGAAGTATCGCAGACGCAAGTATATCATGCTCTGCCTGTGACATCAAATCCGCCGCAAGATAATCTGCCCTTGCCGTTTTATCTGCTACTACAAGTATTTCCGAAGGCCCTGCTATCATATCAATATCAACAGTTCCGAACAGAAGTTTCTTTGCCGTAGCTACAAATATATTTCCCGGCCCTACAATTTTATCAACCTTTGGTACGCTCTCTGTTCCGTATGCCAGTGCCGCTACTGCCTGTGCTCCTCCCATCAGAAATACCCTGTCTACTCCTGCTATGAGTGCCGCTGCCATAATATCGGGATTTGGTCTGCCGTTCTTTCCCGGCGGCGTTACCATAACTATCTCTTCTACTCCTGCTATCTTCGCAGGTATCGCATTCATAAGCACCGATGAGGGATATGCTGCAGTTCCTCCGGGTACGTATATTCCTACCCTTTTCAGTCCTCTTATTCTCTGTCCTAAAATTACTCCGTTCTCCTTTGTCGTAAGCCAGCTCTGCTGAAGCTGTCTTTTGTGGAACGCTTTTATATTTTCACTTGCTCTTTCAAGTGCTTCAAATACTTCACTGTCACATTCGGCTGCATACTTTTTCAGTTCCTCCGCCGAAATCTCTGCCTTTTCCAACATTGAACCGTCAAATTTCAAAGTATATGCCGCTACTGCCTTATCTCCGTTTTCCTTTACGTCTGCCAGAATTTTTGAAACAACGTCAGTTACATCTCTGTCGTTGTTCTCACATCTCGCTTTAAGCTCCGAAATAAATTTATATTCGGCTTTTCCGTCTGCCATTACCTTTTTTATCATAATCTCTTTATCTCCTTTTTAATATCAGACCTCTGCTTTCGTCAGCACTGCGGCGATTGCAGCCTCGCACTGCGAGGGATAACAAGTGCTTCAAGCACTTGTTATCGGTCAAAATACTTTGTATTTTGACCCTGCAATCGCCTGAGTAAGCGTAACGCACAAAGCTGTAATCTTAATCAAACCTCATTTACCTTGGTATATATCTTATCCACAAGTTCCTCTATCTCTTTTTTTCTGAATTTCAAAGAAGCCGTGTTGGCTATAAGCCTTGCCGAAATAGGTACTATATCTTCGTACACCTCAAGACCGTTTGCTTTCAAAGTTGAGCCTGTTTCTACTATGTCAACAATCGCATCTGAAAGCTCCAGAAGCGGTGCAAGCTCCACGCTTCCCTCAATTTTTATACAATGTATGTCTATTCCTTTTTTTTCAAAGTAAGAACGTGCCACATTCGGATATTTTGTTGCTATCGTCTTTACGTTATGACCGCTGTAGAAATCCATACCCTTTTTTCCTGCAAGTGCAAACCTGCATTTTCCGAAGCCCAGATCAAGCAGCTCAAAAAACTTTGTTCCGTTCTCAAGTATTGTATCCTTGCCCACTACTCCCAAATCGCATACACCATGTTCGACATATGTAATAACATCGGCTGCCTTTGCAAGTACAGCTTCTATTTCTCCGTTTCCTATAGGGAGTATAAGCTTTCTTCCCTTGTTTCTCAAAGCCGTACAGTCATAGCCAAGCTCCTCCAGCAAGGCGACTGTATCCTTTTCCAGTCTGCCCTTTGTAAGTGCTATTCTAAGTGGTTTCATAATATATCTGTTCCCCTTATATTTCTTCAATTCTTGAATTTGCATTTACTATACAAATCTTTTTTATTCCCTTTTTCCTTGCGTAAAACCTCGCACTGTCCGATGACGAAAATACGCTGTATTCACATCTGAAGCCCTGTGATACAAGCTCCTGCTTTTTCTTTATCGCCTCAATCTCATATCCGTCATTACCGTGTACGATTATATCGGCTGCTTCGGGTTTCTCCTCTCCGTTTATGTTCATATATATCCTTGCCAGCTCGTCTACATTTACTCCGAAGCCTGCGGCAGATACCGACTTTCTGAACTGACTGAGAAGCTTATCGTAACGTCCTCCGTTAAGAACGGCATCTCCGCTTCCCTCCACATATCCGCAGAAAATCATATCGCTGTAGTAATCACTTTTCTGAACCATTCCGAGGTCAATCATAAGTTTATCCTCGGGAAGTATCGCAGATAAATCACGGTACAAGTCTTTCAGATAAAACAATGCTGATTCCGCCTCTGTACCCTTGAAAAGCGGAAGTGCTTTTTTGAAAATTTCTTCTCCGCCGAAAAGACGAGGCAGTTTTTTCAATGCTCTCGTTGTTTCGTCCTGAGGTATCTCGTCAAGCAGAGTAATAAGTGCAGAATAATTTTTAGATTCTATGTAATCCCTTATCAAATCCTTTTTATATTCTTCAACATCAAGACGGTTCAGAATGGATTTAAGAAAAATTGCGTGTCCAAGCTCCAGTCTGAAAAACGGTGTTACACGTTTCAGAATTTCTACTGCAGATACTATAAGCTCTATGTCCGCTCTTTTTCCGCTTGCACCTATCAGCTCCATACCTGCCTGTCTTATTTCGTCTGTTCTTCCCGAAAGGGATTTGTTGTTGCGGTATATCGGCTGATTATAGCAGAGCTTCAACGGAAGTGCTTCGTCCTTAAGTCTTGTAGCAACAATTCTTGCTATAGGAATTGTCGAGTCAGGTCTTAGGGCAAGAAGTCTGCCTTTTTTATCGGTCGAAATAAACATCTCCTCCGAAAGATAGCCGAACCCCTCCAATGTGAATGTATCGTAAAATTCCAGAGTAGGCGTTATAACCTGATGATAACCCTTTTCCCTGAATATATCACTTAGTATTCCGCTTACGGTATTAATCGCCGCAGAATCTTCAAAAAGTAAATCCCTTGTTCCCTCGGGTGTAAGCTTATAGTACTTTCTCATAACAATTTTACCTCTGTCAAATCAATTCGTATTTCGCTTTAGTATGCTAATATAATACCACAATAAAGCATCCCTGTCAACATATAATTTACATCAATAGCGTTATTCCATAATTTACACCAAAAACGATTATATTACAACCAAAAAATGTAAATAGTTTTTTAAAAACAAATAAAGTGTTGCAGTTTTGGAGAATATCTGTTAAAATTCAGTTATGGAAGATGTAAAAATTTTAATTTTAAAATCAGCCACTGAAAGGATTTTTTAATTGAACTACTATAATCAAAAATGTCCGCACTGCCAAAAAGTATTTACAAAAGACGATGATATAGTTGTATGCCCTGTCTGCGGAACTCCCCAGCACAGAGAATGCTACGAAAAAGAAAACAGATGTGTAAATGCTCATATGCACTTGCAGGGTTATGTGTGGAATCCTGAAGAGGATAACAGCAGTACCACGGAAGAAAAGCATTCTTCCTGGCAAAATCACTATTATTATCATCCTGACGAAAACATCGAAAATTACAGCGAACATTTTGCAGGAACTGATAGTTCTCAGGATAAACCTGATTTCATCATATGCAGAAACTGCGGAACAAGAAATGATTCAGATGCCATTTTCTGCAAGCACTGCTCTGCATCTCTTTCTCAGAAAGATTCCAACGATAAGGATTCGGAATTTAAAAACAGCGTATATAATCAGGACAGTAAATTCGGATTTGGTTCTGACAATATAAACGGTATTCCCCTGAATTTCTTATTTGATACCATAAACGATGATGACAAAATAGCCGAAAATGTTACCATACTTGACGCTGACAAGTATATACAGCGAAATACTACTTTGTACAATCTTATATTCAGAAGAATATATCTCAAAAACAGAAGCCGCTTCAATTTTGCCGCTTTCCTTTTTTCGGGAGGCTGGTTTCTTTACAGAAAACAATATTTTCTCGGAACAATACTGACCTTGATTATGGGTATATGTATCTGCGGCTCTATAATTTTTCTTCCTGCATACTATAACATATACTCGGAAATATACAGCTCGGGTATAAACAATGAAACAGAGTTGTATTCGTACCTTATGTCGTTACCCTTTGACAAACTCCTGCTGTACTCAGCTTCAAGTCTTTTCAAAATAGCTCAGTATATCGTTATGATAATAAGCGGAATTATCGCAAACCGCTGTTACTATAAGCACGTAGTTGAAAAAGTGGTTTCAGCTAAAGAAAACTTTAAAACACGTACCGAACTGAACGAGCATCTGAAAAAATCCGGAGGTGTGGATACTGTGCTGGGATATATTCTTCTTGCCTGCTATGCAGTTCTGACTATACTTCCGTCATTTATGTTCAGATGATATTGTAAATTCAGCATTCTGACCTTTATGTCGCAGCTTGTGGCTTCGCTGCGGCGATTGCAGCCCCTTATTGACAAATAGATATATTTGTCAATAAGGCAGAAAAGTGCTTTTAGCACTTTTCAAGGTAAAAATACTTTGTATTTTTACGGCTGCAATCGCCTCGGCTACAGCGTAAGTACAAGCTTCGTATAAACATTAAAAAGGTCAGTTCTTAAATAAGCAATCAACCATAAAAACATAACAAATACTATAACAAAGAGAGGTAAATTATGAAAAAGATAAGAAAAGCTGTTATTCCCGCAGCAGGTATGGGAACAAGAGTTCTTCCTGCAACGAAATCTATGCCCAAGGAAATGTTCCCGATAGTAGACAAGCCGGCAATTCAGTATATAGTTGAAGAAGCCGTTAATTCAGGCATAGAGGAAATTCTGATAATAACAAACAGAGGAAAGGGTATTATCGAAGATCATTTTGACTACTCACCCGAACTTGAACAGGCACTGTTGAAAAGCGGAAAAAACGATTTTTATAACATCGTACACGCTATACCTCAGATTGCAAATATAACATTTGTACGTCAGAAAGAAACAAAAGGTCTGGGACACGCTGTACACTGTGCAAAGAACTTTGTCGGCGATGAGCCTTTTGCTGTTATGTTCGGAGATGATGTAATAATCGGTGAAGACCCTGCAATCGCTCAGCTTATAAGAGCATACGAAAAATACGGAAAAGGCGTACTCGGCGTAAATGCTGTTCCCGAAAGTGAAATTCACAAATACGGTTCGCTCAAAGTTGACAAAATAGAAGATAACATCTACAACTGTACAGATATGGTCGAAAAACCCAAAACAAAAGAAGAAGTACTTTCTTTATTTTCAATTCTCGGGAGATGTGTTTTACCGCCTGAGATTTTTGACATTCTCGAAACGGTAGAACCGGGTGTAGGCGGAGAAATTCAGCTTACGGACGCTATGAAGGTTCTCGCAAGAAGCGTAGGTATGACAGCAGTTGACTTTACGGGAGTCCGCTATGATATGGGCAACAAGCTCGGTATTCTTAAAGCTCAGATAGAAGTTGGTGTTGCAAATCAGGAGTTCGGCGAAGAGTTCAGGCAATACCTTAAAGATTTCGTTAATAAGCTTTGACATAAAGTTCAGGTCAAGCCTTTTCAAAGGCTTGCGGTTTCCAAAGGCTCTGCCTTTGGTGGGATTTTCAAGGGCAAAGCCCTTGAAAATCCCAGAAATGTTATTTACCTTTTGGTAAGCTTTTGATGACTTTGCTGCAATCGCCGCAGCTTTGGCTGTCAGCTCAGGCTTGCCGTTGGTTTACTAAAAATACTATCAGGCAAAGAGGAGGCAGATTATTATGGGCTATACAATAGCACAGAAAATAATCAAAGAACATCTGCTCAGCGGAGAAATGACCGTTGGCAGCGACATTGGTCTTAAAATTGACCAGACACTCACACAGGACGCTACAGGTACTATGGCTTATCTCGAATTTGAGGCAATAGGTGTACCCCGTGTAAAAACAGAAAAAAGCGTTGCATATATCGACCACAACACCCTGCAGACAGGCTTTGAAAATGCTGACGACCATCGCTTTATTCAGACAGTATGCAGAAAACACGGCATATATTTTTCACGTCCCGGAAACGGAATCTGTCATCAGGTTCACCTTGAAAGATTTGGTATTCCCGGAAAAACTCTTATCGGCTCGGACAGCCATACCCCTACAGGCGGCGGTATAGGTATGCTTGCGATAGGTGCAGGCGGTCTTGATGTAGCTGTTGCTATGGGCGGCGGTGCTTACTACATAACAATGCCTAAAATGGTAAGAATTAATCTCAGCGGAAAGCTTCAGCCCTGGGTATCGGCTAAGGACGTTATTCTTGAGGTTCTCAGAATTATGTCTGTAAAGGGCGGTGTCGGCAAAATAGTTGAGTACGGCGGAGAGGGCGTAAAAACCCTTACAGTTCCCGAACGTGCAACAATTACAAATATGGGTGCTGAGCTTGGTGCTACTACTTCCGTATTCCCCTCAGATGATGTTACAAAAGCCTTCCTCAAGGCTCAGGGCAGAGAAAATGACTGGGTTGAGCTTTCAGCTGATGCTGACGCTGTTTATGATGAGATTATAAACATCAATCTTTCCGAGCTTGTACCTATGGCGGCTTGTCCTCACAGTCCCGACAACATAAAGCCTATCAGTGAGCTTGCAGGACAGACTGTTGACCAGGTGTGCATAGGTTCATGTACAAACTCGTCTTATCTCGACCTTATGAGAGTTGCTGCTATTCTCAAGGGCAAGACTATTGCTGAAAACGTTTCTCTCGCTATCGCACCGGGCTCAAAGCAAGTTTATAATATGCTTGCTCTCAACGGTGCTTTGGGCGACCTTATTGCAGCAGGTGCAAGAATTTTGGAATGTGCCTGCGGTCCTTGTATCGGTATGGGACAGTCCCCTAACTCTAAAGGCATATCTCTCAGAACGTTCAACAGAAACTTTAAAGGTCGTTCGGGAACTGCTGACGGTCAGATTTATCTTGTATCCCCTGAAACCGCTGCAGCTTCGGCTCTGGCTGGCGTATTCTGCGATCCCAGAACTCTCGGTGATGAGGTGGAAATCGAACTTCCCGAAAAGTTCCTGGTTAATGACAATATGGTTGCTTCTCCCGTTCCTGCTGAGGAAATGGACAGCGTTGAGGTTCTCAGAGGTCCTAATATAAAGCCCTACCCTGCTACTTATCCTCTTGATGATTCCATAGAGGCAAAGTG